>DATEND010000174.1:0-2855 GCA_035275245.1 Candidatus Eiseniibacteriota bacterium | reverse complement strand
GGGCGAATTTACGAGGTGGTGGACCAACCGCCGGTGCCCGTGGTCGCGCCGAAACCCGCCTATCCGCGGTGGGCTATAGAGGCCGGGATTACGGGCCGGGTGCTCCTCCACGTGCTCGTCGGAGAGGACGGCCGCGTCCGGAAGGTCGTCGTCAAGGAGGGCGTGACGGGCCTGAGCGAAGCGGCCAGCGAGGGTGTCCTCGCCTGGGTGTTTCGCCCGGCGACCGTGCGTGGCGTGGCCGTTTCGACCTGGGTTTCGATCCCGGTCGTCTTCCGCCTATAGCGGGCTTTTGCTTTGACTTGACGTGGGCTCGACGCATAGTCTGCTAGGTCATGCCTCGAATCCACAACCTACACGTCCGCAATTGGTTCGGCGCGGGCGTGGGCATTTCGGCCGCCGTTGGCGCGGCGACGGTCGCGCGCGCCGCAGTCGGTGCGACCGGACACCTGCCGCACCAAAGCGGCTTGATCGAGCTCTACTGGACCGGGGGGGTCTTCATGCACCCGATCCTCCTCTGCTCGATCGTCGGGCTCGCGATCATCCTCGAGCGCGCCGCCTTCTTCACGAAGGCGCGCACGGACACGCGCCGCCTGATGGGCGATCTCCTTCGCGTGCTCCAGGACGAGGGCTACGAAGCGGCCCAACGGATGCTGCACGGACTTCGGGGGCCGATTGCCGCGGTGCTTCACTCCGGCCTCGCGCGCGCGAAGCGCGGGCCCGAGGCCGTCGAGAAGGCGGTCGAAACGGCGGCCTCCATCGAGATCGCCCAGCTCGAGCGGGGCCTGATCTGGCTTCAGACCGTCGCCAACATCGCGCCGCTCCTCGGATTTCTCGGGACCGTCTCCGGGATGATCCACGCGTTCGAGGCGATCGCAGCGGCGGAGGAGGTCTCCGCGCGGCTCGTGGCGACCGGAATCTACGAGGCGCTCATCACGACGGCCGCGGGGCTCGTCGTGGCCATCCCGGCGCAGGCGGCGCACAACTATTTCGTGTCGCGCATCGACAAGTTCGTTATCGACGTCGAAGAGTCGGGTGCCGAGCTGGTCGACGCGCTCACGACGCACACGAAGCAATGGGAGCAGTACCTGTCGTCGATTCACGTGACGGGGGCGGTCCCGAAGCGATGAGGCTCCTCCGCCGCCGACAGCCGCACCCTGAAATCTCGCTCGTCTCGACCGCGGACGTGGCGTTCCTCCTCCTGATCTTCTTCCTTTCGACCGCGGTCTTCAGCGTCGAACGCGGCATCGTGCTCGATCTTCCGAAGGTCGGGGACGCTCCCGTGGAGCTGAAGCGGGACCGCGTGGCGGAGGTCGCGATCCTGGCCACGCGCGCCCTCACGGTCGACGGAGCGCCGATTCGGCCGGCGGATCTCCGCGCGACGATCCGGGCGCGCCTCCGCACGAGGCCGGATCTGGTCGTGCGAATCTCCGTGGACCCCGCCGCCCCCTACGGCTCGCTGGTGGAAGCGCTCGATCAGATCCGCCTCTCGGGAGCGCGCTCCTTGACGCTTCATTCCGGTCACTCCGGGTCGGGCACGTGAAACTCCGCCGCCGCGTTCGTCACACGCCCAACATCCCGACGGCGTCCATGGCAGACATCGCGATGCTTCTCCTCATCTTCTTCATGAGCACCACGTTCATCCGGTCCCGCGAGGCGTTCGACATTCGCCTGCCCGGCGTGACCGAGGGCGACCGGTTCCGGCGGGAGAACTCCGTCCGCGTCTGGCTCGGGCCCTCGGGCGAGGCGGCCGTGAACGACGCGCGAATCCCGCTCGACGGAATCGCGGGTCTCCTTGCCGCCAAGCTCCGCGAGAACCCGCGCCTCGTCATCGCGCTCCACGCGGACGCCCGTGCCCCGTTCTCGGCGGTGGAGCGCGTCTTCGAGCAACTCAAGGCGGCCCGCGCGCCGCGCGTGGCGCTGGCGGGCACGAAGCGAGGCAGGCCGTGAGCGCCACGCACCCGAGCTACGACGCACGGCGCCGCTATTACGCGCGTGTCCGGTGGGCGATGCTCGTCGCGGTTCTCGCGCATGGCATCGCGTTCGCGGCCGCCCCGGCGTACACGCCGCGTCCCGCGGGATCGCGTCCGTCGCCGCTTCGACTCGTCACGGTATCCGGCGAGTGGCGCACCGGCACGACGGGCGTCGGCACCGACGCCGCTTCAGCACCGGCCGAGGCCCGGACGGTCACCCGAGACGGCGCCAGGATTACGGAGTCGCGGGTGACGACCGAGCCGGCGGAGGTCGCGATCCCGGTCGCGGCCGGTTCGGCAACCAATCGGTCGGGCACGGGGCTCCAATCGGGAGCGCCCGCGGGCGGCGGGATGCTCGGTGGTTCCCTGGAGGACGAGGCACCGCCCGTCTTCTATAACTTCGACACCGCGCCGCGCGCGACCCGGACGGTGGAACCTGAATACCCGGCGGCGGCGAGGGTACGCGACCAAGAGGGCACCGTCGTGGTCAACGTCAACATCGACGAGCGCGGTCGAATCCTGCGCGCCTGGGTCGCCGCCAAGGATGCGTCCGAGTACCTCGTCACGGCGGCGCTCGACGCGGCCTACCAGTTTGAATTCACCCCGGGGAAGCAACGCGGAGCGCCCGTGAAGTGCACGGTGGCGATTCCATTCCGATTCAAGTTGAAGGATAATGGGTAAGCGAATGGGGGAGAATACGATGAATGACATGGAGCAAGGCCCGTCCCCGGCGGTGGGGACCCACGACGCCGAGGGTGTTCCCGAGCGGAGCCCGCTCGGCCGCCTGCTCGGGATCTTCGTCGATCCGGCCGGCGTCTTCGCGTCCATGCGGTCGCGCCCGCGGTTCTTGCTGGCCTTCCTGGTCGTCCTCGTCTTTCAGACGGT
>DATEND010000173.1:0-4123 GCA_035275245.1 Candidatus Eiseniibacteriota bacterium | reverse complement strand
GGGAATCGTGCGCGCCGACGACGCGGCCCGCGCCGTGGAGCGCGGCGTCGCGGGCATCGTCGTGTCGAATCACGGCGGCCGTCAGCTCGACGGCGAGGAGGCGACGATCCTCGCCCTGCCCGACGTCGTGTCCGCCGTCGGGGACCGAGCCGAGGTCTACGTGGACGGCGGAATCCGTCGCGGCACGGACGTGCTGAAGGCGCTCGCGCTAGGGGCGCGCGGCGTGCTCGTCGGGCGCCCCGTGCTTTGGGGCCTTGCGGCGGGAGGCGAGCCGGGCGCCAAGCGCGTGCTCGAGATGTTGCGCGACGAGCTGGCGCTCTCCATGGCGCTCGCCGGGTGCCCCTCGCTTCAGGCCATCGACCGATCGCTCGTGCGGCGAGCCTAGGACGGCCGCGTCAGCCTAAGCCGCCGATTCTTCTGATCGAACGTGATCGCGTAGTCGCGTAGCACGCGCGAGCCGACGTTCGCGTTCGGGAAGACCGGCTGGAACTCGAGTTTCGGGTGGCGGAGGGTAATGCCGCCGATCGTCACGTCGCCGTCCAGATCGGCCGCGCGGATCTCGAACGTGTTGCTCACCGTTCGCGCCGTTCCCACCACCACGGGTTTCGACGCGAGCGGGAGCGCGCCCATCTCCGACTCCGGCAGAATGATCCCGCCCATCGACCCCGCGTCCACGTCGGCCTCCATCTCGCGCCCGGCCACGCGGATCGTCGTGGAGGGGATGCCGTGCCGATCCCGATAGTCGAGGATGTCCGCTCCGTTCGCCTCCGGAAGCGCGCCCGGGCGCAGTCGAACCTGCTCGGCCGGGTAGTCGAGCGTGAAGAGGCACTCCGCGAAGAGACCGAACCCGAGAACTCCGTCCACGCGCTCTCCCCGCGGCATTTCGTTGTAGTTGCGGACCGCAGCCGTGATCCCGGCGAACCGCGCCCCGCCGATCTCGATCGAGTCCACGGCCACGAGGGGCATCCTCCTCGGATTCTTGCCGCTCGGATCGCCGCCGAGGGCCTCTCCGACCGTCTGTAATCCGAGCCTCGCGGCGAGCGCGGAGTCGATGCGAGCAGTGCCCGCGCCGCCCGTGTCGATGGCAAATAGGAACGGGCCCTGGCCGTTCACCCGGACGCGCACCGCGGGGAGATGTCCGCTCCGTAGCATGGGCGCGCCGACGCCGGCCGTGGGAATTCGAGAGGCCTTGGGCCCCCGGTCGGGTGCCTCGACCCCGCCGGCGCGGATGCGTCGCCTCGGTTCGCCGTCGCCGCCCGCTCCCGCTCCCGCGCGGCGCAGCCATCCGCGGAGCTTCGAAAGCACGCGCTCCGCCGCCGGCGGATCTTGGTTCGCGAGGACCACGGCCGTGAACGGACCCTCGGAGAGAAGGGCCGCGTTCGTGCCGGGCGAGCCTCCGGCGATCGCGAGATCGCCCGCGTCCGACGCGGCGCCGAAGCGCCCGGCGCGGAGCGCGAGCACGTAGCGGTGGAGGTCGTCGACCGTGGAATACCCGCCGCCGGCGGCGCTTCCGCGGGCGGGACGCTGGTTCTTCACGTTCTTCCAGGAAGCGCCGTTTCCGAACCGGCGTGTGTACCCGTCCGCGCGATCGGCTACCGCTTCCTCCCGAAAGTAAGTGTCGCTCTCCTTCATTCCGGCCGGGCCGTAGATCCGCTCCCGGACGAAGTCGTAGTAGCTCTTCTGGGTCACCCGCTCGATCACCGCGCCGAGGAGCACGTACCCGCCGTTCGAGTACGCTTCGCTCGTGCCGGGCTCGAATCGAAGCGGCTCGCCCCGGATGAGCGCGAGCCAATCCTTGGTGTCGCGCAGCCGCGCTGGATCGGTTCTCTGGAATTTGTCGTTGAAGATGTCCGGCACGCCCGCCCGATGGTCCAGGAGCTGGGCGATCGTGATCTTTCGGCCGAGCTCGGCCGGGTACTCCGGGACGTACCGGTCGATCGTGTCGGAGAGATTCAGCTTTCCCTCGGCCGCCAGGAGCTCGATCGCGAGCCGCGTGAACGACTTGTTGATCGATCCGAGGTTGAATTTCGTATTCGGGCGGTTCGGCGATTTCTTTTCACGCGAAGCGTAGCCGTACGCTTCGCGAACGAGCGGCGTGTCGTCCTTCGCGAGAAGGATCACCCCCGAGAACGCTTCGGCACGGGAGAGGGAATCGGCATACGCGCGAAGGGCCGTGAGGACCGCTGACTCCGTCATCGGCGGACCCGCCTCCGCCGGGGTCTCGGCCTCGCCCTGGTCCGAGCCAGGAAGGTCCTCGACGCGAATGCCAACCATGGCATGCGGCGGCGCCTCCTCGCAGAGGAACCGGATCGAAAGGCGGTCGCCGTCCTCGGCACGAACGATCACGTGGAGGGCGGCCTCGGAGGATTCGCGGACCTCGATCGGGGTGAGGCGACCGCGCTCTTCCCGCAATCCGCCGAGAACTTCGAGGCGTTCCTCGAGGGGGCGTCGCTTCAATCCTTCGGCGGAAACGTGCGCGATGAGAAAGGCGCGAAGGGCCGAATCGCCCGGCTCGTTGATCGCGGGGAAGAAGGCGGCGGCGTGCTTCCCCGCGGCCGTCTCGGGGAAGGCGAACGGCTGCGGCGCCGATCCCGTGGCCGCCGCCAACGCGCCGAGGAGGGAAGCGAATCGGATGAGGCGGGTCAA
This sequence comes from Candidatus Eiseniibacteriota bacterium, assembly GCA_035275245.1. Classification (GTDB taxonomy): domain Bacteria; phylum Eisenbacteria; class RBG-16-71-46; order SZUA-252; family SZUA-252; genus DASQJL01. The sequence goes on along the minus strand of DATEND010000173.1, from coordinate 1,477 downwards.
TTGGATCTGCATGCTCGTTCCTCCGGTTCCGGTCGGGTCGCGCACGTTCGCGAGACCATGACTGAAGAGTACCGAGCGGTTGTGAAGCGGTTATGAAGCGGGAAGCGAAAAACGGAAGGTCGCGCCTTGGCCCGGCTCGCTCTCGGCCGTTACCTCGCCGCCATGCGCCTCCACGAGCTGTTTCACGATGGCGAGCCCGAGGCCCGAGCCTCCCGTCGCGCGGGCCCGCGAGGGGTCGGCGCGATAGAAGCGGTCGAATATTCGCGGCAGATGCTCGGCCGCGATTCCCGGGCCCGTGTCGCGGACGGCGATCGACACGGATCGACCCTCTCGATGCGAGGTTACGGTGACCAGGCCACCCTCCGGCGTGTGGGTCACCGCGTTCGTGAGGAGATTTCGGAGGATTTGTCCCAGGCGTTCCCAGTCGGCGGTCACGGTGATGGATTCGCCGATGTCGGCGCGGAGCGTGACGCTGCGTCCTTCGGCGAGAGGGCGGATGGAAGCGAGGGCGGCTCCCACCGCCTCGGCGACGTCCACGGGCGCCTTCTCGAGCGGGAGTCGCCCCGCCTCGGCCATCGCGAGATCTTGAAGATCGGTCACGAGCCGGCTCAGGAGCAGGGTCTCTTCGTGCAGCGATCGAATCGTCCCCGCATCCGCCGTCTGGAGCCCGTCCTGAATCGCTTCGATCTGGCAGCGCAGGTTCGTGAGCGGCGTCCGAAGCTCGTGAGCCACGTCCGTCACGAGACTCCGCCGAAGCGCCTCGTTTCGTTCCAAGGCACCCGCCATTCCATTGAACGCGCGGGCGAGCTCGCCGATCTCGTCGGCGGACCGGACCGTGACGCGCTGGCTCAGGTCGCCCGCCTCCATTCGGCGCGCCGCCGACGTCAGCGACTCGACCGGTCCGAGGATGCGCCGCGAGAGCGCGATCGCGAGCAGGACCGCGAGCCCGCCGGCGCCGAGCACCGCGAAGAGGATCCATCGATTCACGGACGAAACGAACGGTCGTTCGCCTCGTTCAATGCCGGCCGGGGCTGGAAGGAGGTACAACGTGCCGATCGTCGCCCCGGTGCCGGTTCGAACCGTGGCCCGCGGCCCTCCGACCACGACCGTCCGCTTCAGGGTTCGAACACCGCCCTTTCGCGCCGCTTCCGCGATCATCAGCCGCTCGCCGTCCTCCAGTTCGACGTGGGCCGCTCGAAGCGCCGGCGAGGAGGCGGCGATGACGCGGCCATCCGTGCCGAGGAGGAGGAGCGGTTGACCCATGGCGCGCTCGAACGCGCCCAGGATCGAGTCGGCCGCGGCCGTCGCCGCCGAACCCGGTACGGCCCCCGGAGCCGGAAGCCGTGACGCGAGCGCTTCCGCCGCGTCGGCGAGGCCGGTCTCGCGCTTTTTCGACTCGAAGCGGACGAACTCCGATTGGACGGCCTGGCGGGAGAGGAGCGAGACCGTCGCGAGCGCGATGCCCGCCACGAAGAGC
>DATEND010000172.1:0-2240 GCA_035275245.1 Candidatus Eiseniibacteriota bacterium | reverse complement strand
GCCCCTCGCCTCGATCCGCTCGAGCCGGTGCTTCGGCGGCGGGAGCGCGGCGAGTGCCGTGGCGGCCGCGGCGCGCGGGACGCCGAACTCGTCCCCCACGAGGAGTGCCGCGAGCGCGTTCCGCACGTTGTGTCGTCCGAGGAGCGAGAGCGTGAAGTCCGGCCCGCCGGGGAGCGTGAAGCGCGTCCCGCCGGTCGCACTCGGTTCCACTCGCGTCGGCCTAAGGTCGGCCTCGGCATTGTCGAGCGCGTACGAGCGCTTCCGAACGGGCCGGTTCTTGTTCATCGGCCAGAGCAGAGGGTCGTCGGCGTTCAGTACGAGGAGACCGTCCTGGGGCAGCGCTTCCGCGAGCTCGCTCTTGGCGCGGGCCACGGCTTCGAGCGAACCGAGCTGCTCCAGGTGCGCCGGCCCGGCGTTGGTCAGGACGCCGATGCCGGGATGGGCGAGCGACGCCAGGAACGCGATCTCCCCCGGCGCGCTCATCCCCATCTCCACCACCAGCACCTCGTGCTCCGGCCGAAGCCACGTCAACGTGAGCGGCACGCCGATATGGTTGTTCAGGTTTCCCACGTTTCGATGCACGCGGCGTCCCGTTCCGAGGATGGCCGCGATCATCTCCTTGGTCGTCGTCTTCCCGTTCGATCCCGTGATCGCGACGACCGGAAGGTCCGCGCGGGCCCGGCAATGGGCGCCGAGGGTTTGAAGCGCTACCAAGGGATCGTCCACCTCGACGATCGGCTTTTCGATCGCCGCCACGGGCGAAGGTGCCTTCCAGCCGCGGCGGACCAGACTTCCGGCGGCGCCCGCCTCGAGTGCGGCCGCGACGAACGCGTGGCCGTCGGCGCGCGTCCCCGGGAGCGGGACGAAGAGCTCGCCGCCCGTGAGCGCGCGGCTGTCGATCGCGCACGCGGTGAATCCGATCGCGTCCCCGGAAGAGACGCTGGGGCGCGCGGCGGCGGCGCCGGCTGGCTTCCAGAGGTGCCCGCCGGCGACGCGGAGCACGGCGTCCATCGTGAGCCAGGGACTGGTCGACGCGTTCATCGAGTCCCTCCTCGCGCGCGAAGCGCCTGCCGCGCGACCTCGCGATCGTCGAAGGCGATCGTCCGGTCGCCCAGGATCTGATACGTCTCGTGCCCCTTGCCGGCGATGAGGAGCGCGTCCCCCGGCTCGCAGGCGCCGATCGCCGACGCGATCGCCTCCGCCCGATCCACGATCGCGACGACGTTCTTGGCGACGCCCACTCCGGCCTGTATCTCCCGGATGATCGCGGCGGGGTCCTCGCTTCGCGGATTGTCGGACGTGATCGTGACGCGATCGGCGAGCCGCGCGGCGGCGGCGCCCATCAGCGGGCGCTTGCCCCGGTCGCGATCGCCGCCGCACCCGAACAGGCAATGGAGCCGCTTGGGTCCGAACGCGCGCACGGCCTCGAGCGCGCGCGTGAGCGCGTCGGGGGTGTGCGCATAGTCGACGAGAACCTGGAAGGGCTGCCCTTCGTCCACGGGCTCGAGGCGGCCCGGGACGGCCTCCACGGCCGCGAGGCCGTCGGCGATGGTCTCGGGCGGCGTTCCCGCGGCGTACGCGGCCGCGAATGCGGCCAGCGCGTTCGATACGTTGAACGCGCCGCGCAGGCGGAGGGCGACCGAGACCGACCCGTTGGGATACCGAATCCGGAGTCTCGTGCCTGCCGGATCCAACCCGACGTCCGTGGCCGTCACCTCCGCCCCGCGTCCGGTGCCGAATCCGAGCGTCGGACCGTCGGCATGGGCCCGCATCCAGCGCCCCGCCGGATCGTCCTCGTTCGTCACGCCGGTCATCTTCTTCGTGTCGTCGCCGCGATCGGCGGCGCGAAAGAGCTTCGCTTTCGCGTTCCGGTACGAATCCATGTCCCCGTGAAAGTCCAGATGGTCCTGGGTCAAGTTGGTGAAGACTCCGACGTCGAACGCCACGCGAAAGGTCCGATCCTGCTCCAGCGCGTGCGAGGAGACCTCCATCACGACGGCCGTGGCGCCGCTCGATCGCCAGCGACGAAAGAGCCGCTGGAGATCGGGCGCCTCGGGCGTCGTGTGGGGCGCGGCCGCCGCTTCCCCGTCGAACTGGTAGCCGATGGTGCCGACGAGTCCGGTCCGCTCCCCGCGTGCTGCGAGCGCGGCCCGAATCAAGTGCGTGGTCGTGGTCTTTCCGTTGGTCCCGGTCACGCCGACCAGGGTCATCTCGCGGGACGGATGATCCGATTCCTCGGC
>DATEND010000171.1:0-2633 GCA_035275245.1 Candidatus Eiseniibacteriota bacterium | reverse complement strand
GGAAGTCGCGAAGCTCGCGGCGCACGTCGCCCACGGCGCTCACGACGCGCAGCGCCATCATTGGCAATCGCACCCCCACGACGCGGCCCGGGTGGCCCGCGCCCGGTGCTTGGTCTAGCGTCAGAAGACGCACCTCGTGTCCGCGGGCTTCGAACGCGCTCGCCCACCGTTGCGTGTGGACGACCGGCGCGTGCGCGAGCAGGAGGAGGCGCATCCTAGGACTCGCTCCTACGGCCGGAGCCGGCGATGGATCCCGCTCCGGCTTCCGGCGTTCAACACGCTCCTTCGCGATGCGCCCCATCCCTCCTTGAAACGGATGAGCCCGTGGGCATCGGGCGGCGACGCCCCGAAGTTGTAGTCGAGGTAGCCGGCCTCGCAAAGGCTCGAGAGCACGCTCGCGATCAGAAAGTTGTTCGGTCGAAGGTGCCACGCCGTGACGCGCGAGACCGGAAGCCAATTCATCGCGGACCCTTCGTGAAAGAGATGGAGACTCCCGGCCACGACTTCATCGCCGTGAGAGACGATGTGATACCGCGCGAGCCCGGCGGGAACGAGCTCCCGGAGAATGCGCCGGTAGAGCGAGAACGGCTTCGGCGTCCCGCCTCGGCGCCGCACGGTCTCGACCACGAGCGCGTAGTAGGCGCGCAATTCGTCTTCGGACGATGCCGGTCGAATCGCCAGCCCGCTCTCTTCGGCTTGGCGAATGAGGCGGCGGGTGGAAGGCGAGAAGCCGTCCGCCAACTCCTCGAACGGCCGTCCGAGCGGGAGCACGTGCGTGAACGCCTCGGCGAAGGGAAGCTCCTCCGGCATCTCCTCGGGGACGCCTTGATACCAGGAGAGCCCCGACCGGAGCACGAATCGCCCGCGAATCCAGCGCGCGAAGGCATTGAGGAGCGCCCGGCGAACCGCCGAGTCTTCCCCACGGCGGACGATCGGCCCGCCGTAGGTTTGAAACGGCATCGCGTCCACCGTTCGAAAGAAGCCGCGCCGTCGCACGATCGCGCCGATCGCGCCGGCGTATCCCCCGCCCTGGTCGAGGTAGGCGATCGCTTCCCAGCGCGCGTCTCGCCACTCGCCGGTCCAGAGGTCGGCCCACGCCGCCGTGTGGAAGACCGATGCGCCCTCCGCGCTCGCGAGGAGCGCGCTCCAGGCGGCGGGGTCCGGCGGCGACAAGTGATGAAGCGGCGCCTCGAGCTTCAACGCGCCACCGCGGCGCGCAGGATTCGCGTGCGCGCGCCGTCTCGAAGCACGATGAGATAGATCCCGGATGCTGCCGGCTCTCCGTTCGCGCCGCGCAGGTCCCACGCCGCGTCGGACGCGGGATCGACGCGAAATCTACGGATCAGGGTCCCGGTCACGTCGCGCACCTCTCCCGTCGCTTCTCCGGTCAGCCCGCCGATTCGAAGCGGTCCCGTCGACGGTCCAAGCGGATTCGGGAAGACGAACGCTCCGTCGTCGAACGCGGGCGCTCCTTCCTCGCTCGGGCGCACTTCCGAAATGCCGCGTGACGTGCCCACCCAGAGCACGCCGCGTGCTTCGTCCCACGCGAGTGCCGTGATGTCGTCGTTCACGAGGCCATTCGAAACCGTGAAGCGCTCGAGGGCGCCGGTCGCGTGATCGAGGCGGACGAGCCCGGCCGCCGAACCGATCCAGACGATGCCCCGCGGATCGCGAGCGAGCGACGACACGGCGACGCCGCCGATCTGGGCGTTGATCCCGTTCGTTCGGGCCACGTCGACGAGACCGTTCTGGAGCGCCACGATCCCGCCCGCCGTTCCCACGTAAACGTACGTGTCGCTCATCACGGCGAGCGACGTCGTCTGGAGGCTCGGAAATCCCGTTGAAAAGTGGGTCCAGACGTCGTCGGCGTGCGTGTCCGTGCCGCCGCCGTCCCATCGGTCGGCCCCGGTATCGAACGTCGCGAACCAGCCGCGACCCCCGGGCTCGAAGGCGATGGCCTTGATTCGATTCTCGCTCAACCCGCCGGCCGTGTTGGCGGGAGTCAGCGAGTCGAGGAGCGCCGCCGATGCTTCGTCGAAGACGTAGATGCCGTTTCCGTGCTCGACGCTCCCTCCGTACACGCGGCCCGGAGGGCCGAGGCCGAACGTGAAGAGGTTCGAAGCCGCGGGCCGGTCCCACGTGTCGGTCGCGGGGTCCCATCGATCCGTGCGCGGCGGATCAGGGCCGGGAGCGCAGCAGTGGCCGAACCAGAGACGCCCGTTTCGATCCGACAGGAGGCCGAACGTGGCGGCTCCTTGAAGGTCGCCGCCGGTGTTGGCCGTCGTCACGGCGCTCCAACTTGAGCCGTCGAAGTGAACGACGACGCCGCCTCCGGTGCCCAACGCCGAAACGTTTCCGGTGACGAACCAAGGGCCGCGGGCATCGGCTTCGGCGCGCCAGATCTGGTCGACGACCGGACCGTCGGTTCTGTAGGCGGTCCAGGCATCGGATCCGGCGTCGTAGCGCGCGAAGCCGCCGGTGGCGCCGGCCCAGAGCGCGCCGTCGGGTGCCAAGCCGAGCGCGTTCGCGCTTCCGAACGGCAATCCGGGCCCGGTGGCGGACCACGCCCCGCCGGCATGCCGGTAGGCACCGGAGCCGCCCGCCGCGGAGTAGACGATCCCGGCCCGCTCGCC
>DATEND010000170.1:0-4352 GCA_035275245.1 Candidatus Eiseniibacteriota bacterium | reverse complement strand
CGAGCGCCTCCAATCGCGCGGCCTGGGCTCGAATCGTTTCGACGAATCGCGCGCGGTTATCCTCGTCCTCGAGGCCGCCGGACAGGAGCGTCTCGGCGTAGCCGCGGATCGAGGTAAGAGGCGTCTTCAACTCGTGCGATGCGTTCGCCACGAACTCGCGACGGAGCGCCGCCATCGCCTTCTCCGGGCGCAGGTCCTCGATCGAGAGGAGCCAGGCATCCGGCCCGGCCCCGGATGCCCCGATCGGCGTCACGGACACCTCGTACTCGCGCTTCTCGTTCACGTAGAGGGCCACATCGCGGGTAACGGAGCGGCCGCGACGCATCGAATCTTGGGCCATCTCCTCGAGCACCGACTGGCGCGCCGCCGGTAATCGCGCCAAGCCCCCGGCGGCGCCGGCCGGGGCCGAAGGCGGTTCCACCCCGACCATCGCCCAGAAGCGCGGATTTGCGTGCCGAATGGTGAGATTTCGGGTCAGGAGCGCCAACCCCTGCGGCAGATTCCCGAGCACCGCCTCGCTCGCCTCGCGTTCGGCGGACAGTCTCTGGAATTTCGCCTCGTAGCGCGAGGCAAGGTCGTTCAGCGCACGGGCCATCTGCGCGAGCTCGTCGTGCGCGTCCACCGGCACGCGCACGCCCTCGTTGCCGCGTGCGAGGGCCTCCGCTGAGGAGGCCAATTCATCGAAGCGACGGTTGAGACTTCGGAACGGGATGGCGCCGAGCAGCGCGACCCAAAGTGGAACGATGAGGGCGAGGATCGTCGGGAGGGGCTCTGCACCCGCGACCTGCACCAGCAGGACTCCGGCGACGACGAGGCCTGCGGCAAGGACCAGGACGAGCCTGGTGTAGAGGCGACCCGTCAGGGAGCGCACGGCACTACCCTACCACCGATCGCGCGAGGCGTGGCGCCTCGCGCGCGTCAACTCTTGGGGATCTCCGCGGAGTAGCCGACGCCCGTCACGGTTCGGATCAGGCCGGCGTCCTTTCCGAGCTTGGCGCGTAGCCGACGGACATGCACGTCGACCGTCCGCGTCTCCCCGAAGTAACCCAAACCCCACACCTTGTCGAGCAGCTGCTCCCGGGAGAAAACGCGCCCGGGACGCTGGAGCAGGTACTCGAGAAGCCGGTACTCCGTCGGGGTCAGGTGGATCTCGCGGTCGCGGAGGAACACCCGGTGGCGCTCGCGATCGAACTGGAAGGGGCCGATCTTGGCCGGCAGTTGCGGGTCCTCGCCGCGACTCCGCCGGAGAATCGCGCTCACGCGCGCGACGAGCTCCTTGGGCGAGAACGGCTTGGTGAGGTAGTCGTCGGCGCCGCGCTCGAAGCCGACCAACTTGTCCATCTCCGTGCTTCGGGCGGTCAGGACGAGGACGGGGAGTTGTTTCGTGCGAGGCTCGCTCCGAATGGCGTCCAACACCTCGAGGCCGCTCAACTTGGGAAGCAGCAGATCCAACACGAGGAGATCGGGCGGAGCGGCGAAGACGCGCTCCAGACCTGCTTGACCGTCATTCTCCGAAACGACCTTGTACCCCTCCCGAGAGAGGTTGTACGAGACGAGGTCGCAGATCTCGGTCTCGTCGTCCACGACGAGGATGGTCGAGCGCGTCGTTTTCGGCACTTTGGTGGTGCGCCGCCGAGAGGCGGCCTCCCCGTCGGTCGGGGACGGCGCTGGGGCGGCGACGTCGCGGAGTCTACCGTTCACATGCTCGTCCATATAAGAGGATAGTACAGGTCGGTCGTTAACGAAGTGCGACGGTCGCGTACCAAGGATGTTACGGAACCGACTCCGAAGCGGACCTCCGGAATCCCGCCATTTGTCATTGCAACATTGACTTCAAGGATGCCCTTCGGTAGTCTCCGCCGTCTCGATCGTCGTACGCCCCGCCGCTTCGGACCTGAGGAATGTCGTGACCCAGAGCGATCGGAACAAGCTGTTTCTGACTCTAATCGGCGTGGCAATCTGTATTTACACGCTCTGGCCGACGTTTCAGTTCTATGCCAAGTCCCCCGCGGAGCGCCAGGAAGTCCTGCAGGCGCGCCCGCAGGCGGCCACCAACGAGGTGGATCGCGAGCGGCTGCAGAAACTTGCCGATCTCCGCGAAAAGGCCATCAAGCTTGGGCTGGACCTCCAGGGCGGCATGTACCTCCTCCTGGAAGTCGACAAGTCGAAGCTCGGCGCGGCGGAAGCGCGAAACGCCGTCGACCAGGCGATGCAGATCATCCGAAACCGTATCGACCAATTCGGCGTCGCGGAGCCCTCGTTCCAAAAGCAGGGCGAGAACCGGATCCTGGTCCAGCTCCCCGGACTCCTCGATCAGGAGCGCGCCAAGAGCCTGATCGGGCAGACCGCGCTGCTCGAGTTCAAGATCGTGAAGACCGACGAAGAGGCGCGCGCCCTCCTCGATCGCATCGACCAGGCCCTCGTCCGGCGATCGGGTGGCGTGAGCGCCGCGGGCGCGGACACCTTCTCGGCCCAGCGCCCCTTCACGTCGCGGTTCCTATCCGCCTCTCAGGCCGGCGAATCGTTCGCTCTGAGCGAGAACGTGGCCGCGATCGACTCGATGATCGCCATGGTGCGCGCCGACAGCTCGTTCCTCCTCGAGTCGACGCTCGCGTGGGGCGCCCACGAGTCGGAGCGCGAAGGCCGCACCGGACGCTCTCTCTTCGTGCTCAGCAAGGATCCCCTGATGCAGGGGAGGGACGTGCAGAGCGCGCAGATGCGGCTCGACCTGGATCAGGAGCGCCCCGGCGCGCCGGGCGTGTCCTTCACGCTCACGAGCCGCGGCGGCGCCACGTTCGCCGACGTGACCGGCGCCAACGTGGGGCGCCGTCTCGCGATCGTGCTCGACAATCGCATCCAATCGGCGCCCAACATCATCGAGCGAATCCCCCGGGGCCAGGGCTCCATCACGGGCAGCTTCACGGAGGAGGAGGCGCAGAACCTCGCGATCGTCCTTCGCTCGGGTGCCTTGCCGGCTCCTGTGCACGTCGTCGAGGAGCGGACCGTCGGGCCGTCGTTGGGCCAGGATTCGATCGAGAAGGGACTCATGGCGGGCGCGGTCGGGGCGGGGCTCGTGGTCCTCTTCATGGTCGTCTACTACCGTCTCTCGGGGCTCGTCGCCGTCGCGGCGCTCTTGCTGAATATTTTGGGACTTCTGGCGTGCATGGCGGGCTTCCACGCGACGCTGACCCTGCCCGGCATCGCGGGCATCGTGCTCACGATCGGAATGGCGGTGGACGCGAACGTGCTCATCTTCGAGCGCATTCGCGAGGAGCTGCGCAACAAGAAGACCGTGCTGGCCGCCATCGAGCAGGGGTACGCGCGCGCCTATCGGACGATTTTGGACTCGAACGTGACGGTGCTTCTCTCCGCGGTCGCCCTCATGTGGTTCGGTTCCGGGCCGATCCGCGGGTTCGCCGTCACGCTTTCGATCGGACTCATCATCAACATGATCACCGCCGTGGGCATCTCGAAGATGATCTTCGACGCCTGGTCGCTCCGGCGGAAGGTCAGCACGATCAGCATCTAGAGGAGATCCAGTGTTCCAGATTCTGCACGGTATCAACGTCGACTGGATGGGCCGCCGGCACATCGCCTATTGGGCGTCCGGGATCTGTATGGTGATCTCCGTCGTCTCGTTGATCGCGCACGGTGGCCCGCGCTACGGCGTCGACTTCACGGGCGGCACCTTGCTCGAGGTTTCGATCACGCCGCCGCCCCAGATCGACGAGGTCCGCGACGCCGTGCAGGCGGCCGGATTCCAGGGATCCGAGATCCAGCGGCTCGACAAGCCGGGCCAGATCCTGATCCGGCTCGGCACGAACGAAACGACCAAGGATCCCTCGACGACGGTGCGCGCGGCGCTCGAACAGATGAAGGCTGGCTCGACCGTTGAGGTTCTCCGCGTCGAGTCGGTCGGTCCGCGCGTCGGAAGCGAGCTCAGGTCCGCGGCGGTCAAGGCCATCCTGCTGGCGCTCGGCCTGATCCTCGTGTACGTGGCCATTCGTTACGACTGGCGCTACTCCATGGGTGCCGTCGTCGCGCTCTTCCACGACGTGTTCATCACGCTCGGGGCGATTTCGCTCACGAACAAGGAGGTCACGCTCACGGTCGTGGCCGCGCTCCTCACGGTCGCGGGATCCTCGATCAACGACACGATCGTCGTCTTCGACCGGATTCGCGAGCGGAAGCAGTCGCTTCGGCGCGAGCACCCGCAGAAGGTGATGAACATCGCGATCAACGAGACGCTGAGCCGAACCATCATCACGTCGATCACGATCGTGCTGACCGTGCTGGCCCTCTACTTCTTCGGCGGCGACGTGATCCACGACTTCTCGTTCGCGATGCTCGTC
>DATEND010000169.1:0-7511 GCA_035275245.1 Candidatus Eiseniibacteriota bacterium | reverse complement strand
CTCGACCGCATCCAGCGTGGAGAGCTTCAATTGGCGAGTGCGTGGCATTCGCTTCATCCTCCCGAATCTTGCAGGGTGCACGATTCTTCGCCGATTGCCGACTCCAGGCGACATCACCGGTCGCCGCCCGTCCGGCCCGAGCCGAACGCCCGTCTTCGCGGGCATCCGATTGGGAAATCGACGGATGCATCCGGACTGCGGGGCCGCTCGAAGGGCTAGGCGCTCCGCTCCGTCGCAGGGTCTGTCTGCAACGCGTGTGCCATTCGGGACGGGCGGGCGTTAGGGGCGGTAGACGCGGACGCCGTACGGCACGCCGAGCCTGGGCGAGCGGGTGAGGATCGTCCCCGAGGGCGCCACCTCGAGAAGGCGATCGGAGGCCAAGTCCGTGACCCAGCAAGAGCCGGTGGTTTGGTCGAGGCCGAGACCGTACGGCTCGATTCCCGTGAGGGTCGTCGCGGTAATTCCACTCTGGTCGATGCGGCTCAGCCGGCCGTGACCGGCGAGCGGCGCGCCGCGCTCGCTCACCCAAACCGAGCGCGTGCCCGGATCGGACGCGAGGTCGGTCACGTTCAGGAGTCCCTCCCGCACGCGAGCGGGCGGGTCGGTGCTTCCGAAGACCACGTAGTAGAGATCGCTCAGATCGCCGTATCGCGTCGCGATCCACGCGGCGTCCCCTGCCTCGTCGAGCGCGATCGCGCCGATCCGGTCGCCGAAGGGCCAGGATTGAGTGATCGTCTCCGTCGAGATTCCGTAGCGATAGACCACGCCTTCGTCCGATCCGATCCAGAGCGTCGCGCTTTGCTTCGCCCCTTCCACGACCCGCGGCGTCCCCAGGCCGACGATGGGCGTGCCCGGAACCGAGAGAGCCGTGTCGGGCCCCATCGGCACGACGCGCGCCTCGGATGGGATCGCCGCCCATCCGGTGCCCCGCTGCGGCGTCGTCGTCAGATCGGCCGGGCCGGCGACCGCGATCTCCGCGCCGACTCTCGTGCCGTTGAATCGGCGCCGGAACACGACGCCCTCGTCGAAGAGGCTCATCCAAAACCACCCGCGCTGCTCGTCCAGCTCGAGGTCGTCGTAGGGCTCCTTCTCGACAAGCTGATAGAGCACGTCGCGCGCGTCGGCCGTGAGTCCCACGAGGCCCGGGAGATCCGCGACGATGGCCGCGATCCGGCGCGTCCCGGGCGTGGCCGTGTCGGGAGGGCTAAACACGCTGTCGCCGGACGCCAGGTTCGCGATCAACCGGTAGACGTACGTGGAGTCATTCTTCGCGGTCGGATCCTCCGCGGCGGCCACGTACTCGGGGAACTGGGCGCCGGGAAGAGGTGCCGGCGCGCCGCCGGGTCGCCATCTCTCGACGCGATACCCGAGGACGCCTTCGTTCGAGAGCCGTGTCCACCGGAGCTCGACGACGGCGTCCCCCGCCAGCACGTTGAATCCGGTCAAGAGTCCACGCGTGGCGCGGTTCTTCGGGTCGAGTGGATTGTTGCGGTCTCGCGTCGAGCAGCCGGCCCCGACCCCGGCCAGAGTCGCCGCCGTCAGGAAGACGATCAGCGCGCGCGCTGCGGTCGAGGGCCTCACCGCGCGGACTCGGTCACCAAGAGGAGGAGACCGAGCGTGATCGCCACCTGTCCGGTGCCGAGGGAGGCCGAGGCGAGTCGGTCGTAATGAACCGTCTTGTCGAAGTACACGGGGATGACATCGGGATCCGAAGAGGCTTGATAGCGCTCGTACCAGCGGTCGCCCTCGCGGCGAAGGATGGCGGCGGATCCGGTGAGCGCGGCGCCGATGCCGATCAGGGAGAGCCGCACCCAGGTTCGTCTCCAGATCGGCTTTCGCTTCACGGTCGGTAACGGATCGGGCGCGACCCGCCGGAGCGCGATCGTGGCCACGCCATCCCCCGCGGTCGCGAGCGCCAAGAGCGCCTCGTCCGAGAGGGTGGTGTCGGCATGCGCCGTAGCCTCGAGGCGGATCGCGCGGCCCGAAAGCGCGGCCGGCAGGAGTCGAATCGGCGTCTGGGCGGCGGGGGCTTCCAATCGGTGCGAAACGGGATGCACGAGCGCGACCGACGCGGGCTCCGGAACGCTTCGAAGCAGGACGGAGGGCCGGAGGTCGATGACGATCGTGGTGTCCCGCCCGCGGGTGAGCGTAACCGTGGCGCCGTCGCGGCCCGGTTCGAATCGCCGCGGATCTGGAGACAGGGCTTGAACCAGCACGCGCTTCGCGGGGAGCCAGAGCGGGCCGACGGGAGCGCGGCCGACCCGAACGCCGTCGATGACGACGAGGAGCCCCGGAGGAAGCGTCTCGACCCGGAGCGAGGCGAACGCCGAATCGGGACCGGCGTGGTCGGGCTGGATCTCCGACCCAGCGAGGGCTTCGGACGCGAGGACGCCCTGGAGCGACGCGGCGAGCGCGACGCCCCAGAGCGTGACGGACCATCCCTTGGTGCGGCTCTTCCCTCTAGTAGTCAAACCCCAAGTAGAACTCCCGCTCCCAGCCCGGCTTGACGTCCTTGAAATCGGTGCGCCGCGCGATGTCATAGCGGAGCACGAAGTAGCCGCCGAGGCTCATCCGTAGTCCGACGCCGAAGGAGCCTTTCGGCTTTGGGAACTCCTCGAACTTTTCCCACGCGTTCCCCGCGTCGGCGAACACGGCCGCCTCCATCCCGGGCAGTTCGAGGCCGCGGAGCGGCACGCCGAGGACGAGGTGGTCGAAGAGCGGGAATCGATACTCGGCGTTCGCGAGATAGACGCGCGTGCCGTAGATGCTCCGCCGCGAGTAGCCCCGGAGAGAGTGCGTCCCGCCCATCACGAAACGCTCGGGGTCGGCGCCGTTCGACATGCGGCCCTGGAGCCTCAAGGCGAGCGTCGTCCACTGGCTGATCCGGAAATAACGCCTCAGATCGGCGCTCAAGGTCAGGTTCTCGGCGCGGCCCGTATTCCAGTTCGTGGTCATCGAGCCGGTCAGATTGTAGCGCGAGCCGTCGCGCGGACCGGTCGCGAACCAGAGCGTGTTGTCCCGGATCAAGGACAGCGAGTGCGTCGTCAGGAACCCTTCCCGGAACGATCCGTCCTCCCGCTCCTTCTGGTCGTAGAAGGCTTGCGCCGATCCCTCGACGCGGCTGAAGCGCGAGAAGGGATACGAGGCGACGAGCGATCCGCCCGCGCGCCGCTCGAAGTAATCGATCCCAAGCGCGTCGCGGTAGTCGCCGGCGTGATGGAACGCGCCGATTCCGTAGTTCCACCGGTGTTGCCGGCTCACGTACCAGGCTCCGGCGTTCATGCGCGAGAGAATGTCGCCTGCGGTCTCCGCCGTGTTCCCGATCTGGAAGATGTACGTCTTGTTGCCGAGGAGGTCGCTGAAGGCGCCGACGACGCCCTCGCCCAGGTTTTCGTTCTGGCTGAAGGAGAGCCCTCCCGAGACGAGATCGAGTCCGTAGCGCGGCTCGTACGGCTCCGGCTTCTGCGTGGACCGCGCGAGCGTTTCCTCCCAGCCCCATTGCGGCGGGGCGGCTTCCAAGACGAGCGAGAACGAATCGGCGGCCGCGGGAGGCGGCGGCACGTCCATTTGGTAGATCCCGAATGCCTGGCGACGGAAGCCCGTGAAGAGGACTTGGTCTCCGCGCGGCGTCCAGGAGGGATCGAGTGCCGTGCCCAGGATCCGCCCGAGGCGCGACCCGCTCCCCTCGGGCGTGACCGCGTAGAGATTGAACCCGTTCTCGCGGTCGGACGCGAAGGCGATGCGCGAGCCGTCGGGCGACCAGGAAGGCGTCTGATCGGTCCAGGGTCCGCAAGTGAGATACCGCACGTCGCCGGTTTCGACCGTCAGGACGAACAGGTTCTGATGGCCCTCCTTGCCGTAGCGCGTGCGGTCGGAAGCGAACACGACCTGGGCTCCGTCCGGAGACCAAGAAGGATCCGAGTCCGCGTAGTAGTCGTTGGTCAGCCGCGTCAAGACGCCGTTCATCGGCGTGAAGTAGTAGAGGTCCGACTGCCCCGATGGCGCGAGCCCCGAGAAGGCGATTCGCGAGCCGTCCTTCGACCACGAGGGCGACGCGAGCGCCGTCAGCCCCTCGAAGTGTTTCTTCAACGTGATTTCCTTCGATCGAAGGTCCATCACGAAGAGCGCGTCCTTGCCGTTCCACTTCGACACGAACGCCAATTCGCCCGCCCGGTTGACGTCGATTCGGCTCTGGAACGGGTGGAAGGATTCGAACTGCGGCGAGCGCTGGCCGCGCACGATCGACTTCACGTCGCGCTCCCGGCCGGTGCGCGAGGCGCAGTAGATGTTCGTATATCCGCTGCGGGCCGAGATGAAGAGGAAGCGGTCGCCGCCGAGAAGCGTGGTGTCGGGAATCGCGACGGGCTTCAAGTTGACGCCCTGCGAGACCGCGCGCTCCTCCGCCGCCAAAGAGAGCGACACGTGGTCCTTCACCATCGGGAAGTACCGGCGCTTCATCGCATAGATCCAGTCGTCCGAGAGCCGTCGCGAGGAAACCTGCGTCACCCGCGAGAGGAGGCGGTCGAAGCGGTCTTCCTTGTACAGGTCCGTGTAGAGCTTCCGCAGCGCGTCGTCGCCGTACGTCTCGCCGATGTACTGGCAGATCGACTGGCCCAGCTTGTAGATCGTGAACGTGCCGTTGTACCGCCAGAGCTCGCTGATGGCCGGGAGCTGGCCCTCGAGGACCATGTCGGAGAGCACCATGGTCCCCTGGGCATCCCACTCCGCCGACCAGTATTCGGCGAGCCCCTCGGAGAACCAGAGCGGCGGGACGAGGTAGTTGCTCCGGCGGTGCTTCTTGTAGACCTCGTCCATCATCGAAAACTGGAACACGTGGACCATCTCGTGATGGATCACGTGGCGAAATTCCGCGTACGAGCCGGTGTACGGCAGCACCACGCGGCCCTTCAGGTACTCGGTGAACCCCTGCACGCCCTCGGGGACCGCGAAGGGCGCGACGTTGTTTTGCTCGAAGTGGTGGTGCGAGGCAAAGACGATCATCGGCACGAGGCGGGGCACCTCGTGCTGGAACTTCCCCTTCAAGTCCTGATACGACGCCTCGGCAAGCGTGAGCGCGAGTCGGGCGAGCGGTTCCTCCTCGGCATAGTAGAAAATCTCGACGTGCTCGCCGCGCAGCGTGAGCCAATCGAACGTTTCGTACTGAACCTTGTTTTTGCCAAAGGAGTAGTACTGCGCCGACGCACGTGAAGCCACGGTGATACAAAGCACCGCGAGAAGCGTTGCGAGGAGCCGATTCATCTTCATGTAGGACGGCCTTCGGATGAGTCCGCCCGGCGAGACGACGACTGGGAGGGAGCGATATGAAAATTCTAGCACTTGCTGCTCGTACCAGCAAGGAAAGTTAGGCTGGAAGCCATTATTTTTGCGTCGGTTCCCGCTTCCCCGCGACCCAGACGGCGCGTGCGCGCATTCGACCCCAATCGGCCGGGTCGAGCTGCGCGAGATCGTGGTCGAATACAGCCAAATCGGCACCGAAACCGGGCGCGAGACGGCCGAGCGGGGTCCGCCACCCCGCCGCGACGTGGGGCGATTCGAGATGCGCCCGGAGGGCCGGAGCGAGGCGGATCCGCTGTTCGGGGTGAAACGCCCGGTCCGGGCCCTCGTTTCCCTCGCGCCGGAGGAGCGCGGCCGAGAGAGCGCGGAGCGGCCCGGGGCGATCGAACGGCGCGTCCGAGCCGAAGAGGAGTTTGGCGCCGCTCGAGAGGAGCCGCTTCCAGGCATACGAACGCGACGTTCGGGCGCCCCAGTGCTTCCGCGCGAGCGCGCGGTCCGTCACCTGATGAATCGGCTGGACCGAGGCCAGGACGCCGGTCGAGCGAAACCGCGCGAAGTCCTCGTCGCGCGCGAGCTGCACGTGCTCCACGCGCGGCGGCAGGACGTACCGGCCGCCGCGGCCCAAGGGTGTCGCGATGGCGTCGAGCGCGTTCCGCACGGCGAGGTCGCCGATGGCGTGGATCGCAACCGTGAGGCCCGCCTGAAACGCGCGCGTGCACGTCGCCGCCATCTCCTCGCGCGATAGGACCTCGATGCCTGCATTCGTTTGCCCCTCGTACGGCGACGTCAGGAGCGCCGTGGCCGAGCCGAGCGTTCCATCCGCGAAGAGCTTCACGGCGCCGAACCGAAGCGATTCGCTCCCGCTCCCGCTCCGAAGCCCCAGCGCGATCGCCGCGTCGAGCGACGCGACGGGGATGGAGAGGAGGAGCCGGAACCCGAGTCGCCCGGCTTGATCCAGCTCCTGCGCCGCGCGCCACGTGGCCGAGCGATCGAAGTCGTGCGCGCTCGTAATGCCGAGCCCGCGCGCCCGCGCGAGCGCGCGCGCCAGCGTCTCGGCTCCGGATTCGCCGTGGACGACCGCCGCGCGAAGCGGCCGGTCGGCGGTCTCGATCAGGACGCCGGTCGCCTGACCGCCGCGGTCGCGCTCGATGATGCCTCCGGGCGGATGCGGTGTGTCGTCGGCGATGCCGGCGCGCGCGAGGGCCGCGCTGCTCGCCCAGACGGAGTGTCCGTCCACCGCGTAGAGAACGAGCGGGCGGCCCTTGGCGATTCGGTCGATCGTGGCGCGGACGCGGCGCTCCGGTCCCCACTCGCGGGGAATCCATCCTCGAAGAAGGACCCACTCCTCGCCCGGAGCCGATTGGAGCCGCGCCGCAGCCGCCCGTTCGATCGATTCGGGGGTTTGGTCGGAGAGCCAGGGCTCGTCCATCGCGCGAATCCACGTCATGAGATGGATGTGCGAGTCGGTGAACCCCGGCGTAAGCGTGCCGCCTTTCAAGTCGATCGGCTCGGCTGTGCGGCTCGCGCGCCGCCGGATCGCCGCCGCCGGCCCGACCGCCTCGATCCAACCGTCCTTGACCCACAGTGCCTCGGCCGCACGCGACGGCCGCGCCGCCCGTGCGGCGTCGAGCAAGCGGCCGTTCCAGAAGACGAACTCGCCGGGCGCGCCGCGCGGTCGCTTCATCGCTTCGCCCCGACTTCGGCCGCGACCCAGCGGAGATACGGAGCGTGGCCCCCCGACACGGAAAGCACGAGGATCTCGGGGACCGAGTCGGGGTGTCCTCCCCGAATCGCGCGAATGGCGGCCCGGGCTTTCGCCGCGGCCGTCTTCCCCAAGAGAAGGACGCTCGGCTCGGAGCGCCGCTTCCCCTTCCACCGATAGTGCGCCCGTCCGTTCGGGACGACTGTGGCGCAGGCCACGATGCCGCCGTCGACTAAGAGGCGTGCGGCGCGCTCGGCGGCCGCCCGCTTCGGATAGGCCGAGAGAACGAGCACCGTGCGCGGTGTCCGCCTACGAGGTCGTGCCGGCATGAACCCTCCCCTCCAATCGTTCGCGGATCCCCCGCTCGATGACCGCGGCCGTCCTCCCCCACGTGAACTCGCCGATCTTGGCGCGTCCCGCCTCCGCGAGTCGAGCGCGAAGGGCCGGATCGCGCAGGAGCGGCGCCACGCGGCGCGCCAGCGACCAGGCCCACGGCCACCGCGAGACGAGCGCC
>DATEND010000168.1:0-2420 GCA_035275245.1 Candidatus Eiseniibacteriota bacterium | reverse complement strand
CGCGTTCCCGGACGGGATCCGCCGCCTCACGTCGCTCTATCCGCTCGAGCTGGCCCGCGGCGGGGGACGGACGGCGGGCGCGGTTCCCGTGGCGGCGCAGCCGATTCGGCTCGGGTTGGAGCTCCCGTCACGCGGGCAATTCCGGATCGCGCCCGGGGCCGAGGAACTCTTTCAGCGCCTCCTCGTCGGTCCCTACGACGACGCGCGGGATCACGAGATCCGCCTCCGCGTGGAGCGCTACACGCTCCATCGCGGCTTCGATCGCCTTCTCTGCCTGGACCGGCTTCACGACGTGCAGAAGTACGACCACCAGGTGCAGGCGTGCAAGACGGTTCTTCGCCGCATGCGCGGCCGCTCGCTCCTCGCGGACGAGGTCGGCCTCGGAAAGACGATCGAGGCCGGCCTCGTGCTCAAGGAGTATCTCCTCCGCGGCTTGGTGCAACGGGCGCTCATCTTGGTCCCCGCGTCGCTCGTGGAGCAGTGGGATCAGGAGCTCCGACGGAAATTCGACCTGGAATTCGCGATCTTGAAGCACGGGACCGCGTGGTGGGAGGAGCCGCTCCTCCTCGCGTCCATGGACACCGCGAAGCTCCTCCGCCATCGGGACAAGGTGGCGGCCGCGTCGTTCGACCTCGTGGTCGTCGACGAGGCGCATCGGCTGAAGAATCAGAAGACGCTCGCGTGGAAATTCCTGGATCGCCTGGCGCCCCGCTATCTCCTCCTCCTGACGGCGACCCCGGTCCAGAACGACCTTCACGAGCTCTACAACCTCGTGCAGCTGCTTCGCCCGGGTCTTCTCGGAACGTATCGGACGTTCGGCCGTGAATTCATGCGCCGCGGTGATCGGCGCATGCCGCAGAACACGGGACGTCTGGCGAACCTCCTCGGCGAGACGATGATCCGGACGACCCGGGCGAGCACGTCGATCCGGTTTCCGAAGCGCGACGTCACGAACGTGCTCTTCGACCTGTCGGGGCCCGAGCGCGAGCTCTACGACAGCGTGACGCGGCTCGTCCGCCGTCTGGTGCAGGGGCAACGGGAGACGCGGCGCGGCGCGATCAAACTGACCCTCCTCACGCTCCAAAAAGAGATCGGATCCAGTTCCTTCGCCGCGGTGCCGACTCTGGCCAAGCTGATGGCGCGCGAGTTGCCGGGGCAGGCGCGCACCGAGCTCGAGGCGCTGGTGCACGGGGCACGCGCGATCGAGGCGAACGCGAAGTTCGAGGGGATCCGGAAGATCGTGGAATCGACCCGCGACAAGTTCGTCGTGTTCACCCAATTTCGCGCGACGCTCGAGTTCCTCGCACGCTCGATTCGCGCGATGGGCGTGAAAGTGGCGGTCTTCCACGGGGCGCTCTCCCTTCGGGAAAAGGAGGCGGCGATCGCGCAGTTCCGGGATCGCGCGCGGGTGCTCGTCAGCACGGAGGCCGGCGGGGAAGGGAGAAACCTCCAGTTCTGCCATCTTCTCGTGAACTACGACCTGCCGTGGAATCCGATGCGCATCGAGCAGCGGATCGGGCGGCTGCATCGGCTGGGGCAGACCCACGACGTGCGCGTCTTCAACTTCACGGCGCGAAGCACGGTGGAGGCGTACGTCTTGGAAATCGTGCACGAGAAGATCAACCTCTTCCGGTCGGTGATCGGCGACCTCGACATGGTGCTCGGCCCGTACGCGGAGGCGGGCTCGTTCGAGGACGCGGTGTTCAACATCTGGGCGAACGCGCGCGGGGATCGGGACCTGGATCGTGAGTTCGGCAAGCTGGGCGCGGCGCTCCTCGTGGGCCGGAAGCGATACGAAGCGGTCGAGGATCTCGACCGGAAGCTCCTCGATGGCCTGACCGATGGCGACGCGTAGCCGCGCGCGGGATCGCGCCGAATTACCGGAGATCCTCTCGGCGATCCTCGAATCGCGCGGGGCGACCGTCGCGAAAAAGGGCGGGGTGTGGGAGGCGTCGCTGCCTCCGCCCCTCGCCAAGAGCCTCGGGACCGACCAGGTGCGCCTCGTGATGGCTCCCGCCGCGCGCGCGGGACGCGGCGCGGAGGCGGACGCGGCCATGACGGAACGCATCCTCCTGATCGGACGATCGGCGGGTGAAGTCGCGCGTCTGGTCGCGCCCGCCCCGAGGGGAGTTCGCGCGGGCGGGCCGCAGTGGGTTCGCCTCCATTGGCGAATCCGCTACGGCTCGGACGAGATCCCCGAGGAGCTCTTGGTGCAGAACCTGCCGGTGGGGCCCTCCGGCGGGTCACGCGCGCCGCGGGACGGCACGCTTCGGGCGCCGACCGCGGAGGAACTCCGGGCGCTCGCAACACCGGACCCGGAGCGTTTGACGCAGGCCTGGATGCGCGCCTTGGCGCAGCTCGAGCGCCGGATTCGGGAGCGGCTCCGGCCGCACGAGGAGCGCGCGCGGCGGGAGCTACAC
>DATEND010000167.1:0-4050 GCA_035275245.1 Candidatus Eiseniibacteriota bacterium | reverse complement strand
GTGTTCCAGTCAACCGCCGCGCTGCCGCCCGCCGGGACCAAGATGCCGCCCCAGAGCTTGATGCCGTTCGCCTTCACGTCCGTCTCGTTGTCCCACGTCGACAAGTCCGACGTGATCCAGACTTCGGGCAAGAGGTCCGTGCCGCCCGTGTTGTTGATCGTGCCGAGCACCGCGAAGTCGACGATGTTCTTCAGCTTGTCCTTGTGATCGTTATAGTCGTCATTCGTGTTGAGATCGATCTGCTCGCCGACCAGCCCCGTCGGGCTCGTGACGTCGATCGTCCCGAGATCGAAATCGATCAGGATCTGACCCGAAGTCAGAATGCAGCCCGGCGCCGCGAATGCAATGAGGAGCGCCGGCAGGATCCATCGCAGGTTGTTCATGGCGCCCCCCTTCACGGCAAGAGTCCGTAGTTCAGACCGACCGTCGCGTTTGCGAACTTGCGCGACGTGTCACCGGTCACGACCATGTTCAATTCGCCGCGGATCTCCACGGAGATCTTCGGCGTCGCTCCAATTCCGAGACCGAGCCCGAAATTGTAGGCGGTCTCCTTGATCTCCTCGTAGTTGTCGCGCTCGAGCTTGTGCGAGCCGATTCCGGCGAAGGGATAGAAACGGAAGCCCATTCCACCGACCGAGCCGAGGATGGCGTTCAGGCCGAATCCCGTGTGGTCGAATCCCTGGCGCTCGTACGTGATCCCGCCGATCTCCTCTTCGCCTTCCCCGAGGTCGCTCGTTAGGTAGTACGGCTCGAGCGTGAGCATGGGGATCACCTTCACGGGAACGCGCAGACCGTAGAGCGCGCCGCTGCCGGTGTCGTCCTGGATGATGGGGAAGCTCAGCCCGCCGTACGGCTGGATGCCGATTCCGACCGGGGACTGCGCCTGCGCCGTGCCCGCGGTGAACGCGAGCGCGATTACCGCGAGTGCGATCGTACGCTTCATAATCCCTCCTGAGAGATATGGGTGATCGCTGCTGGGAGGGATGGTACGAGGCGGAACCCCGATTGTCTAGTCGCTCAAGCGCCTCGCGTCCAGAAGCCGTCGGGGTCGATGCTGCGGAGAACCCCGATTTCCTCCACGGTGAACGGGCGCGTCATGCCGATCGGCTGCGCAATGCGCGGCTCCCACGACATGCCGGCGTGCAAGTGATCCACGGTAAATCCCGGGTAAATCTCGTAGAGATAGGCTTCTTCGATCACGTGATCGAACCGGAATACGGCCTGCGTCGTGACGATCGCCGACGGTCCGCCGGGAGGAAGCCCTTGGCGAGCGCGCCAGCCAGGGCCATCCCCACGCCCGGGGGACGTGCGAAACGCAACGCGCGGAACCAAGCGGCGGCGCTCCTGCGGCATCAAGATGACGCACCGGCGCGCGAGGGAAAGGATGTCCGCGGCGCCGCCGCTTCCAGGGAGCCTTGACCGGCGCTCGCCCTCCGCGACGACTTCAGTGGAATTCAAGTTGCCGAAGCGATCCACCTCGGCCGCGCCGAGAAGTCCGAGATCGACGCGCCCCGCCGCGAGCATGCCCATCACGTCGAGGGTCGTCGTGGCGCAGGTCGCATCCAAGATATTGGGCGGATCGCCCATCGTGAACAAGAGCTCGCGCGCGGCTTCTTCACGGATCAGCCCGTTCTCGTACAACGCCACCGCGTGCGGAGCCTGCAGGGCCTTGGCCACCAAATACGCGAGAAGGGGGAGCCGCGTTCCGACGAACACGGTCTCCCCCTCCTGAATCTCACGGGCCGCGCGGAGCACCATCCGCTCGCGCGGGGCGAGCGACGACGTCACGCCTGCGGTCCGCTTACTTGCCGCTGAACTTGGCCGGGCGCTTCTCGACGTAGGCCGCCAACCCTTCCTTCGCGTCCTCGCTCGTGAAGAGCTGCTGCTGGAGTTCGCGCTCGATCGCCAACGACTCGCTGAACGGAACCTCGAGTCCCGACTGCACGGAACGCTTGATGCGCCCGACCGCCTTCGACGCCTTGTTCGGCGGCAGGAACTGCTTCGCGTACTCGAGCACCTTCGCGTCGAAGTCCTCGGCCTCGAAGACGTGATTCACGAGCCCCATGGCGAGCCCCTCCTCGAACGAGAAGGTGCTGCCGGTCGTCATCATCTCGATCGCGCGCGCCTTGCCGACGAGCCGGGCCATCCGCTGCGTGCCGCCCGTTCCCGGGAGGACGCCGAGGGTCACTTCGGGGAGCCCGAGCTTGCCCGCGTTCTTCTTCGCCAGGCGAATGTCGGCTGCCATGGCGATCTCGAGGCCGCCGCCGACGCAGTGCCCGTTCAATGCCGCGATCACGAGCTTCGGCGTCTGCTCGAGGCGGTTCAGCGTCTCGTTCGCGTGGAGGCAGAAGTAGTACTTGAAGACAGGGTTCACGGTCTTGAGCATGTTGATGTTGGCGCCGGCGCAGAAGAACTTCTCGCCCGCGCCGCGGATCACGATGACGTGAACGTTCTCGTCGAAGCGCGCCTTCAAGACGGCCTCGTCGATGTCGCGCATCATCTCGTACGTGTAGGTGTTGGCAGGCGGGTCCGACAGCTCGAGGAATGCGATGCCGCCCTCGGCCCGATACTTACAAAGCGTGCCTGGAGTCGGCGTGGTCATCGTTTCGGGGCTCACGAGTGGTACCTCCTTGCGGTGTTCGTGACGCGGTGACCTGTTGCTTTCGTGCGGTGGAGTATAGCGGATCGGGGCTCGGAAGGCGGCCCCAAGTTCGGCGCGCTACCGTCCCTCGAACTTCGCCTCGCGCTTCTCGAGGAACGCCGCGACGCCCTCCTTCGAATCGCGCGTATTCCAGCACAGCTCCTGCGCGTCGATCTCGCGAGCCAACGACTGTTCCAGGTCGTACCCGAGCGAGTCCCACACCGAGCGCTTGATCTCGGCGAGGGTCACCGCGGGGCCGCGCGCCAGCCGCTCGGCGAACGCCAGCGTTTCCGGGAGGAGGGAGTCGTGCGGGACCACGCGCGTCACGAGTCCGATCCGAAGGGCTTCCGCGGCGTCGACCGGGTCGCCGGTCCACATCAACTCCAGCGCGCGGGCGGCGCCGATCAATCGGGGCAGCGTGTAGAGGCTGCCCCAGTCCGGATGGAAGCCGATGCGCGCGAACGACTGCGCGAACTTTGCGTTCTCGGATGCCCATCGCGTATCGCACATGAGCGCCAGGCCCATCCCGCCGCCGGCCGCTGCGCCGTTCACCGCGGCGATCACGGGCTTCCGGCAACGATGGATCGCGAGCGCGACCTCGCGCCCCGCCGCCACGAGGGGACGAAAGTCCTCGTACCGCCCGCCGGCGTCCCTCACTTCCTTCATGAACGGGATGTCGCCGCCGGAGCAGAAGCCACGGCCCGCGCCGGTCACCACGACCGCGCCGACCTCCGGGTCGCTCGCGGCGTCGTCGAACGCGTCTACGAGCGGCTGCCGCATCTCGACGACCAGCGCGTTCAGCACGTCGGGTCGATTCAGCGTGACGAGCAGGACGCGGCCGTGCCGCTCGACGAGCACGCTCGCCATGGCTAACTCAGGTCGACCCATACGCTCTTCGTCTGCGTGTAGAAGTCGAGCCCCGCGAGCCCCGTCTCGCGGCCGAAGCCGGAAGCCTTGGTGCCGCCGTAGGGCGAGGCGGCGTCGTAGAGGTTGTAGGCGTTGATCCAGACGGTTCCGGACTGCAATGCGCGCGCCGCCTTGTGCGCCTTCTTCACGTCGCGCGTCCAGACGGCGGCGGCGAGGCCGAAGGCCGAGTCGTTCGCGAGCGCGATCGCCTGGTCGAAGTCATCCACCGCGATCACCGAGAGCACGGGGCCGAAGATCTCCTCGCGCGCGATGGTCATGGAGTTCGCGACACCGTCGAAGATCGTCGGCTTCCAGTAATAGCCGCGTCCGTCGCCGATCTTGGCGGGCTCGCCGCCGAGCACCAGGCGCGCGCCCTCCTTCTTCCCGACTTCCACGTAGTGGCCGATCCGCTTCACCTGTGCTTCGGACACCTGCGGGCCGATCCGAGTCTTCGGATCGAGCGGATCGCCTTGCGTGAACTTGGACGCGCGCTCCACGACCTT
>DATEND010000166.1:0-2391 GCA_035275245.1 Candidatus Eiseniibacteriota bacterium | reverse complement strand
AGATCACGAAGAGGCCGTGCGCGTCCGCCACGCGGCGCATGAGCTTGAGGCCCTCCTCGCCGAGACCCTGGAAGGAGTACGGCGACGTGCGTGGCTTGAATGCCCCGCCGCGCATGATCCGAGCCCCGGCAGAGCGAACCGCGGCAGCCGTGCGGACCAATTGCTCCTCCGACTCGATGGTGCACGGCCCCGCCATGAGGACGACCGCCGGCCCGCCGATCTCAACGTCGCCGAGTCGGATGACGGTCGTCTCTTTCCGAAAAGCGCGGCTCGCGAGCTTGAAGGGAGACGGGATGCGCTGGGCGTCGGCCACACCGGGCATGGACTTCATTTCGGAGAGCGAGGGCACGGATCCGTCGCCCAACGCGGCCAGGAGGACCGGCGCGCTCTCGGGCGATTCGACCACCTGGAAGCCGAGATCGCGCAGGCGCGCCTCCACCGCCTTCCTTTGGTCGGGCGTGACGTCCGCGCGCAGCGTGATGACCATGGGCCCCTCAGGATAAAGAAACGCCCACCGGGCGGGACGGGTGTACGCGCGGTGGGTCCTCGCATGCGGCCGGGTTCTGACGGACGAGCGGCAAGGCTAGCACCTGACCCGGTGCGGGTCAAATCGGCTCGGGGCGGGGGTCGTCCTCTCGAAGATGCACGGAGAACACGATCCATCTCCCGCCCGGCGCGGCCAGGAGCCGGATCACGTGCTGGCGGTCGATCGGCTTGGGTCCGACGAACGGACCGTCGTATCGGATTCGGGCGCGAACGCGGCACGTTCGAATCGCCGCGTCGTCGGGCGGCGTTTCGCCGTCGAGCGAGAGCGTCGCAGCCCGAAGCGCGTTTCGGTAGAGGACGTGGCGGCGCGCGAAGAGGCGCGAGCGAAGGAAGAGCGAGTCGGTGGTCGCTTCGGGCACGAGCGTCCAAAGCGAGTCGAGCATGCGGTGCGTCGCTGCGGCGTACCGCGCGAGCGAGTCGAGTGTGGCGAGCGATGTGGTCCGAGGCTTCTCCACGCGGAGCACGACGCCTCCGACGACCGATTCCGAGGGGATCATGCAGGTCGACTTGGCCCGTAGCGAGGCGATCTCGTTTCGAGCGAGCGCGTCCATGTAACGCTCCGCCGCGAGCCGTGGGCCGCGTGTGTCCTGCGACTCGGGTCCGCACCCGGCCGCGAACAGGAGGGCGAGCGAGCCGGCGAGGACGAAGCCGGTCGCGGCGCGGTGACTATTCCCGGAAGGTTCCAACCCGGATCCGCCCCGGGGTCTTGACGCCTCTCGCCTCGTTGTAGAGCCGACGAACGTTCATGAAGTGGACCTCCTCGTAGAACTCTAGCCCCTGGTAGGCGCCGAGGTCGCCCCAGTCGCGCACCGCACGAACCGGAGTCCGTCCAGCGGCCACCTTCGCGGCCTTCTCCTGCACGTCCCGCAGGTACGATAGCGTGAATCGGATCGCGGGAACAGGCGGGGCAATTTCGCCGTGGCCGGGCACGATCGAGTCGATCGAGGCGCGCATCGCGTAAAGAGAGTCCAGAGACGCGTTCCACCCCTTGAGGTTCATGCTTCGGTCGAGCAGCCACGGAACCGAATTGTTCCAAACCAGGTCCCCTGCGAAGAGGATCTTCCGCTGCGGCACGAGCACCATGACGTCGCCCCCGCTGTGTGCCGGGCGACCGAGCCACATGACGTCGGCGGCGTTCTCGCCCTTCCCGATCCGGCGCGCCTTCTTCGCGATGCCGATGTCGTCCTTGCCCGGTTTCCGTCCGAGAACGGAGTCGATTTCCGCCATCTCCTTCCCGTGCCCGACCAGGACGGCGCCGGCGTCCAGGAAACGACGGGCGCCCCCGAAGTGATCGGTGTGGTCATGAGTCAGGACCAGATATCGAATTGCCTTTCCCGGCGAGCGGGCGGCGATCGTGTCCGCGAGGGCGGCGGCCGAGCTATCGGCCCAGGTGGCGTCGATGAGGAGGATGCCCTCGGTCGTCTCCACCCAGCCGGTCCAAACGTGATTGACCCTCGCCGCGAAGACCCCGGGGGCGAGCGGGCGAACCCGTATCGTGAGCGTGGTGTCCTTGGGCGGCGGCGGCGTATCCCCGCCCGGCAAATACACGATCTGCGCGTGGGCGTTGGGGGCAACGGGACCGGCGAGGAGGGCGAGTAGAAGCGCGAGCGGTGCGGTCAGCCAGAAAGCGCGGGTCATGGGACTCCGTACGGGTGAACTTTGGTCGGCGGCCGGCGCTCCGTATACCCCGGGAGGCCCCGCCAGGTCCCCTATTCTAGCGCATTTGTGTTATTGAAGGAGCGAAGCGACAGGAAGTCAGCGCTTCCACGGAGGGGCCCATGTTCCGGTTCGCGTCTTCCGGAGCAGCGACGAGTCTGGCTCTGCTGGCCGCAGCCGGATGTGGTG
>DATEND010000165.1:0-2494 GCA_035275245.1 Candidatus Eiseniibacteriota bacterium | reverse complement strand
ACGAGAACGATGATCGCCCCCGCGGCGGCCAGAAGAAGGCCCGCGAGAGACGGCGCCGCGATCACGCGATCGGTCCCCTCACGACAGCCAAGCGTACGCCGCCGCCACGGCCAGCGGGACGCTCAGGTTGTCCCAGCCGGGAGGCGAGACGGCCTCCACGGTCGCGCCGAGCGCGGCGCAGCCGACGGCGAGCCGCCACGGCGTCACCCCCGCGGCGCTTCTCGACGCGATCCATGCGACGAGAACCACGGCCACGAGGAAGAACGTCAGCGACCCCTCCAGCGTGCGGCCATGTCCGAACGGATGAAGCCGGCGCTGTCCGAAGCGCGCCCCAACCGTCGCGGCGAGCGGATCGGCGAGCGCGAGCACCGCACACCCGGCGATCACGGCGTTCCGGCCCTCCACGTCCCAAAAGAACAAGTACGTGAGCGCCACCCCGAGCGGGAACGTCCAGAGCCCGCGCGCGGACGCGCTCGAGCCCGACCCCACGAGGCCCGGCACGAGCGCGCGCATCTTTCCCGCGGCGTTCACGGCGAGGAACACGCACGGCGGCACGAGCGCCCACTGGAGCGAATCGAAGCGCGGGGTGACGAACACGGTCCAGAGACCGACGGCCGCGTGCAGCGACTTGCGCAGAATCGATGGCGGAACGCCGAGCGTCCCCGCGAATCGGGCGCCGTAGACCAGCGCCAGGACGGCCGCGAGAGAGATTACGACGAGGATCGGGTCGTGGAGCGCCACGGGCACGGCCAGACCTTAGCGGCGGCCCGAGGGGGTGTCAAAGCGATTCCCCCCGTTCCCCGAAAGTGTCGTAACTCTTCCCGCCGCGGGAGGGAAATCCCTCGACCGCGTCGTGCTTGGCCGTCGAAACGCGATTCTTTCCGGATTGCTTGGCGGTGTAGAGCGCGATGTCGGCGGCTTCCAGCAATTCCCCGGCGGTGATCCCGTTTTCGGGGTAGGTCGCCACGCCCAGGCTCACGGTGATCATGCCCGGCGGCACCAACGGGAACGCCGTCGTCTCCACGGAGAACTTCACGCGGTCCGCGAGGACGCAGGCGCCTTCGCGGGTCGTCTGCGGCAGGATGACGACGAACTCGTCGCCGCCGTACTTCGCCACGAGATCGATCGAGCGCGCTTCGCGCACCAGGATTTGGGCCACCGTGCGCAGCACCTCGCTTCCGCGCAAGTGTCCGTTTCGGTCGTTGTAGGTCTTGAGATTGTCGACGTCCACCATCAGGAGCGAGAACTTCTGGCTGAATCGCGCGGCGCGCTTCACCTCTCGCCGGAGCGCCATCTTGAGGAAGCGGTAGTTGTAGACCTGCGTCAGGTCGTCGGTCACCGCGAGCTGCTCCGCCCGGCGATAGAGTTTTCCGTTCTCGATCGCGATGGCGGTCTGGTTCGCGAGCAGGGAGAGCACGCGCAGGTGCCGGACGTCGAACAGCGAGGAATCGTAGCGATTCACGGCGACGAGAACCCCGAGCACCGCGTCACGCACCTTGAGCGGCGCCGCCAGGACGGCGGACGTGCTGAGCCCCGGGAGCGAATCGCTGCCGGGATGGTACCGAGGGTCGGCGCCGACGTCCGGGATGTGGACCGGCTGACCTTCGAGGAGCACCCACCGGCTGATGCCGGCGTGGCTCGGAAGCTCGTAGCGCTCGAGGGCGTGAAGTTGGCCGTCGGCGGCGATCCGGCGCGCGAACTTTCGCGTCCGGCCCCCGTCGACGGTGACGAGGAAGACGGCCTGGGCCTGCAGCATCTGGAGCGCGCACGAGAGGACCGACTCGAAGATCGTCTCTTGCGCCCTTCCGCCGTTGATCAGGCTGGTAATTTCTTGAAGGGTGGCAAAAAAGAGATCGTTCGCTGCAAGGTCGTCCGTTGCAGGGTGCACGATTTTATGAGCACGGTAATTCACGTTACGGGCTTATACGCAAGGTCCGTGCCGCGAAATGCGAGACTACTCGTCGGCGCGGAAACTCTTGATGTGGCGGACGAGGCGGGCAGAGGCGAAGACGAGCACGGCGACGATCCCAGCGGGGATGTACCAATATGGCCGCCACCCACCCGGGAGGCCGCTGGCCCGTCCGAGAAACACGAAGAAGAGTGCGATGTCCGCGACCACGACCGCGGCGCTGATGAGGATCGTGACGAAGCGCGCCATGCGGCGCTCCGTCCATCGAAAGCTCGGTCGTTCGTCGTTCATTACCGGATGTTCACCGGGGGTAAATGGTGCGCCCGAAGGGATTCGAACCCCTGGCCTTCTGCTCCGGAGGCAGACGCTCTATCCAGCTGAGCTACGGGCGCGATGAGCGGGCTATTCTAGCGCAGCCCTCGCCTGAGGTACAGACCAGCGTCACGGTCGCTCGTAGCTCGCGAGGATCCAGCCCTCTTGTCGACGGTGCCGCAGCCACCGGTTCATTCGATCCAGCAAACGCACGGGGATCGAACGTCGGGGCGGTTGGATTTCGGAATTCGAACAACCGGGACACTTGATGAG
>DATEND010000164.1:0-18588 GCA_035275245.1 Candidatus Eiseniibacteriota bacterium | reverse complement strand
CTCGACGCCTTCCTCCACAGCCCCAGCCGCGGCGCTTCTCGATCGATCCGAACCGGCGTTGAGTCCCGAGGAGCGCGCGCTCGAGCACGAGCTCGACCACGAGGTGCGGCGCGGCGTCGTGAAGCCCAAGCCGCTCCCCGGTGTCGGCAAGGCGGCCCTCTGGGTCGGCGTCGCCGGAACGATCGCCGTCGGGATCGCGATCTTCCGCCTGGTCCAGACGCCCAGCCTTGGTCCGGAATCCGGCGCCGTGATCCAGAGCCAGCCCGCCGGCGAGGAGACCATCCGCTCCGAGGCGCCGCCGATTCAGTCGGGCCTGGGGACGGGTCTGAACGCGGGGATACCTGCGACCGGGGCGACCGGGGCGACCGGGGGCGCATCCGACGCCCCTTCCTCGACACCGCCGGGCACCACGGCGTCGACAGCGCAGCGGTCGGTAGCACCGCCGCCGGTCTCCACGCCGCCGGCCTCGAAGCAGCCACCGGCCGCGACGCGCTCCGAAGGAGACGTCTCGCTTCCGTTTTCCGTGCACGTCGCCTCGTTCAAGTCCAAGGCAAAGGTCCAGGAGGTCGTTCGCTCGCTCGCCATGAAGGGCCTCGACGCGTGGTACGAGCCGGCCCAGGACAGGCCGGGTTGGCTTCGCGTCTTCGTCGGGCGCTTCGCGACCGAGTCCGAGGCCAAGGCCTACGCGAGCTATCTTCTCGAGAACCGCTTCGTCGATCGCGCGAACAGCTTCCAGCCCACCGTGAGGTAAGCCGTGTTCCTCAAACGACTCGACATTCAGGGATTCAAATCGTTCCCGCAGCGGGTCCGGGTCGACTTCGGGCCGGGAATCACGTCGATCGTCGGACCGAACGGCAGCGGCAAGACCAACATCGTCGAGGCCATCCGCTGGGTGCTCGGCGAGCAGAACATGCGTCATCTCCGCGGCGACACGCTCGAGGACGTGATCTTCACCGGGTCCGCGCACCGCAAGCCGCTCGGCATGGCCGAGGTGGCGCTCACCATGTTCAACAATCGCGGCGTCCTGCCGTCCGAGTACAGCGAGCTGACCATTTCGCGCCGCACGTTCCGGAACGGCCAGAGCGAATACAGCATCAACAAGAACATCTGCCGCCTCCGCGACGTCCGCGACCTCTTCCTCGATACCGGCATGGGCTCGCACGCCTACTCGCTCATCGAGCGGGGGATGGTGGACAACGTGCTGTCCGACGAGTCCGGCCACCGGCGGTTCCTGTTCGAGGAAGCGGCCGGGATCATGCGGTACAAGACCCGGAAGAAAGAGGCGCTCCAGAAACTCGACCTGACACTGACCGATCTCACGCGCGTGAACGACGTGGTGGGGGAGATCGAGCGAGAAGTGCGCTCCCTGGCCCGGCAGGTCGGGAAGGCGCGCCGGTACGGGCGCCTGCGCGACGAGATCCGGGCCATCGATCTCGGGTTGGCCAAGGAGGACCACGACCGGTTCGCTTCCGGAACCTCCTCCCTCCGCACGGAACGGCAGCGGATGGAGAACCGGCGCGCGGAACTGTCGGGCCATCTGGCCCGCCACGAGGCCGAGCTCGAGGAGCTGAAGCTCGAGCTCTTGAAGCGCGAAGGAGAAGTGCGCTTGGCGCAGGAGGCCCTGGGCGAGCACGAAGCGAAGGGGGCCGCTCTGCTGAACGAGGTGGCGGTGCTGCGCGAGCGGCGCACGAATCTCAGCGAGAAACTCGAGCACGCCCGTTCGGAAGCGACGCGGCTCAAGGCCAGCGTGGACGAGGTCCGCCTCGCCGCGGCGCGGCTCGAGGAAGAACGCGCGCGCCTCGAACGGGTGCAGGTCGAGACCGGGGGGCAGGAGCAATCCCTTGCCGAACGGCTCCTGTCGATGGGGCCCGCGCTCGAGGAGCGTCGCGGCGCCCTGACGCAGCGGAAGCAGCTGAGCCTGGACCTCTTCCAGGCGCGCGTGCACCAAGAGTCGAGCGCTCGTGCGCTCCGCGGCAAGCACGAGGATCTATCGAAACGGCGCGAGGAGCTTCGCGCCCAGCTCGACGCGCTGAGCCGCGAGGCCGAAACCCTCCGCGGCACGCTGGACGAGATCGCGGTCGAGCTCGGCGACACGGCGGAAGCCGTGGCCTTGGCGAAGCGGCGCGTCGAGGAAGCGACGGCTTCGATCGCCGGCTCCGAGGTGCGGATCGAGGCGCACGACGAGGTGGAGAAGCGCGCCCGGGAGGCGCACGCGGGCCTCGAGGCGCGGCACGCCACGCTCAAGGAACTGAAGGAGAGCTACGAGGGCTACGACCAGAGCGTTCGCTGGCTGGTCGCCGGTCCGAGCCGCCCGGCACGCATCCTGGGCACGGTCGGCGACGTGCTCCATGCGTCGGGCGAATGGCTGGCCGCGCTCGAAGCGGCGCTCGGCGAGGCGGTCCAGTTCATCGTGGCCGAGCGCTCGGACGCGGCGCTCCAGGCGCTCAAAGCGCTCGAGCAAAGCGGCGAAGGGCGCGCGACGTTCGTCGCGCTGGACCGGCTCTCGCGGGCGCGCGTCGCGCCCTTGTCGGACGAGCTCCTGGCGGCGCCGGGCGTGCGCGGCCCGCTCCTCGATCACGTCCGCTTCGAGCCAGGCTACATCGCCCTCGCGGCCTTTTTCCTCTCCGGCATCATCGTCGTCGACTCGATTCAGCACGGCCTCGACCTGATGGCTCGCTTCCCGGATCAAAGGCTTCACTTCGTCACCATGCGCGGCGAGCGGGTGGTGGGCCCCGGGATCGTCTACGGCGGGAGCGGCGGCACGCGCGCCGGTTCGGTGCTGCGCCGCGAGGACGAGCTCTTGGAGCTGGCCTCCGAGATCGAGCGTTCGGCGGCGGCTTTGGCCGAGACCGTGGCGATCGCGGAATCGCTTCGGATCGAACGCGCGAGCGCCCAGGCAGAGCAGGAGCAGGCCGGGCGGAACCTTCGAGACTCGGAGCACGCGCACCGCGCGCTCGAGGCGCGGCGCGCCGAGCAGACGATCCGAGGCGACGCCATGGGGCAGGCCAAGGCCGCGATCGGCACCGCGCTCGAATCGTTGGAGGACGAGATCGCCCGAACCGTCGAAGCGGCCGAGAAGGCCGAGGTCGCGCTCGAGAGCGCCGATCAGGAGCGCGGGCGCGTCGACGAGATCCTGGCGCAGGAGGAGTCGGCGTTCCGGGCGTTCGAGCAGGAGCGCGAACAGGTCACGGCACTCCACGCCGAAGCGCGCATCGAGGCGACGCGCTCGCGCACCGCGTACGAGTCGGCGCAGCGCGAGATCGAGCGGATGCGGCTCGCGGCCGACGAGGCCGAGCGGGACATTCGGAGCCGCGAGGAGGAGGGGGCGGAGACGGAGCGCCGCATTCAGGAGACCGCCGCGCTCTCCGTCCAGCGCGAGGAGGAACTGTCCCGGGAGGTTGCGCTCAAGGCGGACAAGGAGCTCGCGCTCTCGAAGACGCGGGAGCGCTTCGGAGAGGTGAAGGGGAAGGCCGACGACATCGAGGCCAGGACGCGGGATCTCCGCCGGGAGCACAACGAGCTGATCGAGCGGCTCCATCGGATCGAGCTCGAGCAGGCGGAGACGGACGGCGAACTGAGACGCCTCGCCGAACGGATCTGGAACGAATACGAGATCGAGCTCGCCGCGTACGTGCCGGCGTCGGCCCTGGCCGACGACACGGCCGGCGCTCTGGTGGAGCTCGAGGAGGGCGACCTCGCGGACGCCGAGGAGGGGCAAGTCCCCGACGAGGCGATCGTCGACCGCGCCGCGCTCGCCGGGGAAGCCGCCGCGAACGCGGTCCCGCTCGGCGCGGACGCCTCGCCAGAGGAGCGGCGCGACCGCCTCCGGACGCTCCAGGAAAAGCTGCGGGGCTTGGGACCGGTCAATCTGCTCGCCGTCCAGGACTACGAGGAGCGGCGCGTGCGGCTCCAGTTCCTCACGGGGCAGAGGAAGGACCTGGACGACGCGCGCCAGCAGTTGCTCGAGGCCATCGAGAAGATCAATCAGACCGCGTCCGACCTGTTCCTCAAGACGTTCGCTCTCGTGAACGAGAACTTCCGGAAGGTCTTCACGTCGCTCTTCGAAGGAGGCGAGGCCGCCCTCCTCCTGACCGGCGACGACCCGCTCGAGGCCGAGATCGAGATTCTCGCCCGGCCGCGCGGAAAGAAGCCCCAGTCGATCTCGCTCCTCTCCGGCGGCGAGAAGGCGCTGACCGCGATCGCGCTCCTCTTCGCGATCTACCTCGTCAAGCCGAGCCCGTTCTGCATCCTCGACGAAGTGGACGCGCCGCTCGACGACGCCAACGTGGAGCGGTTCGTTAGGCTCCTCCGCGAATTCGCCCAGAACACCCAGTTCATCGTCGTGACCCACAACAAGAAGACGATGGAAGTGGCGGATGCGCTCTACGGCGTGACCATGCAGGAGCTCGGGGTCTCGAAGATCGTCTCGGTCAAATGGAATCGCGACCGGGAGGACACCGAAGAGGCGCCCGCGCCCACGGAGCTGGAACCGGTCGAGTCGTAGCCTCGCACCGCCTTCGCAGTGGGATTCCTCGACAAGATCAAGCAGGGCCTCGGACGGACGCGCGACGCGTTGTTCGGCCAGGTGGCCCAGGTCTTCGCCCCGGACCACAAGCTCACCGACGAAGACTACGCCGCGCTCGAGGCCGCTCTCCTACGGGCGGACGTCGGACCCGGCGCCACCGACCGGATTCTCGAAGGCGTTCGAGCGCGCCTGGCTCGGTCCGCGAAGGCGAACGATCCCGCCGACCCCCTGGACGCGCTCCGCGCGGAGGTGGAAGGACTCCTCGGTGCCGCACCGCCGGCCGAGCGCGACGCGCGGCCTCACGTGACGCTCGTCGTCGGGGTGAACGGGACCGGCAAGACCACGACCATCGCCAAGCTCGCGCACCGCGAGAAGGCGGCCGGCCGCTCCGTTCTCCTCGTCGCGTGCGACACGTTTCGAGCCGCGGCGGCCGATCAGCTCGAGATCTGGGCCAACCGGTCGGGCGTGGAGATCCTTCGCCAGAAGGAGGGGGCCGATCCGGCCGCCGTCGCGTTCGACGGGATGGCGCGCGCGGTGAACCGGGGCGTGGAACGCGTGATCGTCGACACGGCGGGCCGGCTCCACGTGAAGGCCAACCTCATGGCCGAGCTGGAGAAGATCCGGCGCGTGATCGGCCGCGCGATTCCGGGGGCGCCGCACGAAACCCTGCTCGTGCTCGACGCGACGGTCGGGCAGAACGGGCTCGCCCAGGCGAGGGAGTTCGAGAAGGCCGTCCCACTCACCGGGATCGTGCTCACGAAGCTCGACGGGACCGCCAAGGGCGGCGTCGCGCTCGCGATCGTCGAGGCGACGCGCACTCCGATTCGATGGGTGGGCGTGGGGGAAGGGATGGAGGACCTGCTGCCGTTCGACGCCAAGGAATTCGCGGCGGCGCTCACCGACCGAAGGTAGGTCAGCCCCGCCGCGCGGAGCCCTCGAAGCCCTCGAAGCCCAAAATCACTCGCCCGCGTACGTGATCTGGTTTTTCCCGCGCTCCTTCGAGATACGGAGGTTCATGTTGGCGCGCGTCCAGAGCTCGTGCGCCAGTTTTTCGCGGCCGCTTCGGTCCAGCCCGCGCGTGCGATCGACGTTCAGGGGCACGTCCGCCGGAAACATGGCGCCGCCTAGGCTCATCGTGAGCCGCACCGCGTTCTCGCGGCCGTCGAGGCCGGGGACGAGGATCGCCATGTTCTGAACCTTCGCTCGGAGGCGGTCGCAGATCTCTCGCGCCTCCGCGCGCGTCGTCTCCGCGCTCAGGATCAGGGCGAACTCCTCGCCGCCCCAACGCGCCACGGTGTCGAAGGGCCGAAGCGAGGAAGCGAGCGTCTGGGAGAGCTCGCGCAAGACGACGTTTCCGGCCTCGTAGCCGTACGTGTCGTTCACCCGCTTGAAGTCGTCGATGTCGGCGATCACGAGCGACATCGGCCGCCCCTCGCGATAGGCGCGCGCGATCTCGTGGTCGAGCTGCCGGCCGAAATAGGGCCGGTTGTAGACGCCGGTGAGCTCGTCGATCATCACGAGCATGCCGAGCTTCTTTAGGGTGTTGAGGAGATCGGTCGCGTGTTCGGCGACGACGGTCAGGATTCCGACTCGCTCGTCGGTGAAGAAGTTGGGCGAGCGGCTCCACGCCTCGAGCGCGAACAGGAACGGGGATCCGGGCTCGCCCACACGGGCCATCGCCATGGAGCGAAACCCCTGCGGGTCCGGCCGCGCCTCGCACGGGGCCACGGCCAGGTGCATCGTCGCGTCCATCGCTTCGGCGTCCACCATGGCATGGACGAAGCCCGCCTCGTTCACGTCGTCGACGTAGAGCGGAATGCCCCGCTTCGCGATCCAGGTTTCGGCCAGGGTCCGGTTCCACGGCTCTCCGTCGCTCACCGGCTGGACGAAGCGCACGTCGTCCACCCCGCGCGAAAGGGAGTAGAACCGCGCGTCGTCGCATTCGAGGATCTGACGCGCCGACGCGAGGATCGTGCGCAGAATGTCGCCCGCGTCGGTTTGTAAATACTCGGCGTTTCGCTCGTCGCGCGTGAAGAGCTTCCGCTCCACGGAGATCAAGTGGGAGAGGCTCTTGTAGAGGAGGCGGCTTCGCGCGTGCCAGTGGGGACGCGAAGCGCGCACCAGCTCGATTTCGGCTCCCCGCTCCTCCGCGGCGGCCGGGAGAAGGAACGACTCTTCGCTGTTCAACACGCGGTACCGGACGTAGCCGCGGCCTTCGCGCTGGAAGCGGTCGACGCGCTCGAGGATGCCGAGGGAGATCAGCCGTTCGGCGATCTCGAAGGAGAGGAGGTTGAGACGTTCCTCTCCCAAGTCACGGAGCGTGAGCTCGATGAGCCGCTTTCGGTCCTCCGGGGAGGCCTCGTGGAGCGAAAGGGAGGAAAGAAGGGCAGTACGGATCCGCTGTGGGTCGTTCATTCCCCGAGGCTCATGGATGCGATTGCGTGGAAGTACGGGAACGTCCGATAATTATAGCACATACGGGCACGGTATCCGGCCCTCGCGCGCCAATTTGGCACAGCCGCGGATGCCCCTAAAGCGTTTTTACGCTTGCATTTGAAGCGAGGCTATGCTAGCGTATAGAAAGTAGCCGGATTGCCAGCCCACGGAAAGGGTGAGTGCATGGCTTCCCAACCCTTAACTTTGCGCGCCGTAAGCCCTTCCCCGGGGCGGGTCGCGCCACGATGGTGCTCCCCAAAGTTCATTCCCTGCAAGTACCGTCACCACAAGCGAGCGGATAGGCGCAAATTTTCCGCTCAGGAGCGATCAGAATGAGCGCATCGCTTAGGAATGGGGCGCCCCCACCCCAAGTGAATTCGACCGACGCCGGAGACGCGGAGGCTGACTCAATGATTGGGCGATTCGGGCGCATCGCGCAAAGGCCATGGAGGGCGGCCGTGCGATTCCTGGCGTTATCGCTAATCGTTGCGGCGCCTGGAACCTCCTTGGCCAAACCGTTCCCACTCGACCCCGGACCTTCGCTCGACGGAGATCCGACGGCTGACGACCAGCCGAGCCCGGGACCGAAGAACCGGAGCGCATCCATTTCAGCACACCATTCGCAAGTGACGAAGGATCACGTGCGCCTCGCCTGGCACGCATACCTTCGCTTGATCGCACGGATCGCGCTCCGCTAGCGCGACCCGGATCGAATACCGGACCACGTCGGGTCGGGCGATCGCGCCCGACCCCCGAGGACGAATGAAGGAAGACAAGAGCCGAGAGACCGACGCCGAGGGTCTCATCCGCCGCTTGGATGAGATGCTGGCCCACGCGCAGTTCGCGACCGTCCTCGAGACCGTGGGGGACCTGCGGACCGCGGGGGGCGTTTCGCCGGAGTACGAGTCCAAGATCGTTCTGGCGCGATGCCGGGCTCTGCTCGGTCTCGGCCGATTCCGCGAGGCCTCCGAGTCGGCCGAAAAGAAGCTCGAAGAGCTCTACGCGCTGCGTCCCGACGACAAGCGCTCGCTCCTGGAATTCCACATCGCCGCCGGCCGCGCCGCGTGGCGCATCGGCCGCCCCGCTCGCGCGGAGGAGCACTTCCGCGCCGCGTACCACATCAGCCGCTGGGAATTCGAGGACACGGCCGGCATGCTTCGGACCCGAAACCTCCTCGGGCTCTGCTTCCTGGGGGCCGGGGAGCTGCATCGCGCTGCCGCCGAATTCGCGCGCGGACAACACGACGCGATCGACGCGGGGCTCTATCACGAAGAGGCCAATTTCTCGCTCAACCTGAGCATCACGCTCCTCAAGCTCGGCCGCCTCGCGCAGGCCGAGCAGGAGCACGCGCGGGCGCGAATGCTCTACGGCGAGCGCGGTCACTCCCGAGGCAAGGTCCAGAGCCGGCTGGTGCGCGCCTTGCTCCTTCGCTTCCGGGGTGAAAACCGCGTCGCGGAGCAGGAAGCGCTCGGGGCGCTTTCCGAGGCGGAAGAACACGGGTTCGAGCGGGAGCGCGTGATCGCCCTCGAGTACGCGGGGGATCTGGCGCTCGACCGGCACGACAACCAGGCCGCCATCGAGGCCTTCGACCAGGCCCTCGTCATCGCGGAGCGCTTGGCGCCCGAGGGCGATCTCGTGCCCGAGCTCTGCCGCCGCATCGCCGAAGTGCACGTGCGGATCGGGGAGCCGAACCGCGCGCTCATCACGTGCGAGCGCGGCCTTCGGATCGCGCGCCGGTTGAACGACCGCTTCGAAGAGGCTTCGACCGCTCGCGTCGTGGCCATGGCGCACCTGGTTCTGGGTCACCGCGAGAAGGCGCTTCGCGTCGCACAGGAGGGAATCCAGACCCTGAGGCGGCTCGAAGCGACGCACGAATTGACCCGGCTCCTGGCTTGGTTCGGCGAGACGCTCCTGGCCGGGGGCGACGCCGAGGAGCGCCGCGCCGCGCGCGATTACCTCTGGGAAGCGAGAAGCCACGCGATGTCCATGCGACTGACGCAGTGGGTGGAGCGGATCGAGACGGTGCTGGGCGTCGAGATGAAGCCGGCGCGTACCGCGCCCGTTCCGATCGCCCTGCCCGATCGGATGCCGCTGGGCGCCGACCCCGACTGCTTCCGCCACGGCGTCGTGACGCAGGACCCCAGG
Source organism: Candidatus Eiseniibacteriota bacterium (assembly GCA_035275245.1). Lineage (GTDB taxonomy): Bacteria > Eisenbacteria > RBG-16-71-46 > SZUA-252 > SZUA-252 > DASQJL01. Next base: position 9,482 of record DATEND010000164.1, on the reverse strand, counting down.
ATGCGGGAACTCCTACGCGTGCTGGAACGGGCGGCCTTGAGCCGCCTCCCGATCCTGGTTCTCGGGGAATCGGGCGTCGGCAAGGAATTGCTCGCTCGCGCGGCGCACGCGCTGAGCGGGCGGCGCGGCGAGGCCTTCGTCGTGGGTCATTGCGCGGCCCTCCCCGACGGCCAGCTCGACGCCGATCTCTTCGGAGAGGAATTGGGCGACGGGAACGCCGTTCGCGGCGCTCGCGCCGGCCTGTTCGAGGCGTCGAATCGCGGCGTCATCTTCCTCGACGAGGTGAGCGAGCTCCTGACCGGCGCCCAGGCCAAACTCCTTCGCGTCATCGAAACGGGCGAGCTCCGCCGCCTCGGCGGCACCGGGCTCACGCAGGTGGACGTGCGCATCATCGCCGCGTCGACGCGCGATCTGGGCGCGCTCGTTCGCCGCGGACTCTTCCGCGACGATCTCTACTACCGGCTGAACGGCATTCGACTCGAGGTGCCGCCGCTTCGGGATCGTCCGCTGGACATCGAATTGATCGGCCGCTTCCTCCTCGCCCGCGCCTGCGAATCCGCGGGGAAGCGCGTGTCGCTGGCGCCCGATGCGTGGATGCTCTTGCAAGCTCACGCGTGGCCGGGGAACGTGCGCGAACTTCGAAACGTCGTGGACCGCACCGTGGCGCTCGCGCACGAGGGCGACACGATCGGCGCCGATGAACTCCAAATCACCCCTCCCACGCGCTCCGGCGGCGCACGCGGCACCGCCGCGCGCCCCAAGAAGGGCGGGAAGACGGCCAACGTCGCCGAGCGCCAGGCCATCGTGCATGCGCTCCGGGCGAACGGAGGCAATCAGTCGGAGGCCGCGCGGAGCCTGGGCGGCATGAAGCGCACGACCCTGCTTTACAAGATCAAGCGGCTCGAGATCCGCCCCGAGGAGTACGGTCCGACCCCGAGCGCTTGACCCGCCGTAGGCCCCTCGCTATACTCGGCGAAATGATCTCCGAATTGATGAAGGGCCTCTCGATCACGCTCTCCCACTTCTTCAAAAAGCCCGTCACGCTCCAGTATCCGGAGCAGCGGATGACCATGTTCCCGCGCTTCCGCGGCCTGCACGAGCTCCATCGCTACGCCAACGGGCTCGAACGCTGCGTCTGCTGCGGTCTCTGCGCCGCGGTCTGCCCCGCGGACGCGATCTACATGGAGGCCGCCGAAAACAGCGAGACCGAGCGCTACTCCGCGGGCGAGCGATACGCCAAGAAGTACGAGATCGACATGCTTCGCTGCATCTTCTGCGGCTACTGCGAAGAGGCGTGCCCCGAGGACGCGATCTTCCTGGGCCACAACTTCGAGCTCTCCGACTACTCCAGGGATTCGTTCATCTACGGCAAGGAACAGCTACTGGTCCCGGTCGGGACCACGCACACGCCCGGGATCGTCCGCGGCCGGTAGAGGCCGCCCGGTGGCCGAGACGAAGCGGCGCGAACGTGGCTGACGGCTGGTGGATGGCCACGGCCTGCGCGCTCGTCGCGGGCCTCGCCAACGTCGTCGGCGGCTCGCTCGCCGTGGGCACCCACGGGTGGGATCGCGTCCGCCAATCCTACTTCGTTGCGGTCGGCGCCGGCTTCATGCTGGCGGCGGTTCTCCTCCGCATGATCCCCGAGAGCTACCGGCTCGCCGGCGCGGATCCCGGCGGCGCGCTCTCGGTCGGAACGCTCGTCCTCCTCGGATACCTCCTCGTCCACTTCGCCGAGCATGTGCTGGTCGCGCACTTCCATTTCGGTGAAGAAACGCACCACGAACACTGGGTCGAGCCCGTGGTCGGCACCACGGCGCTCCTCGGTCTCGGGCTCCACACCTTCTTCGACGGGATCTCGATCGGCTCGGGATTCCTCATCGACCCGAAGCTCGGGATCCTGATCGCGATCGCCATCTTTCTCCACAAGGTGCCGGAGGGATTCACGGTGGCCTCGATCATGGTCGCCGCCGGCCGCTCCCGGAGGAACGCCGTCTCGAGCGCCGCCCTCCTCGGTGCGGCGACGGTCTTGGGCGCGCTCACGATCTCCCTCTGGACCTCGGTCGTCCACGTGGCGCTCCCGCTCTCGGCGGGCGCCGCGCTCTACGTCGCGGCGACCGATCTCATCCCGGCCGTGAACGAGGCGAAGGGAATTCGAAAGCCGCTCGTCGTCTTCGCGGGCGTGCTTCTCTTCTACGGCTCCGAGGCGCTCCTCGCCGTCCTGGGGTTCTAATTGACCCCCAACGGGGCGACTGTTAGTCTCTGTCTCCATGGGGCTTGAGGAACTCGTACCCGACGGAATTCTCACGACTTCGGTCGAGAAGATGGTCAACTGGGCGCGCCGTTCGTCGCTCTGGCCGGCCACGTTCGGCCTCGCCTGCTGCGCCATCGAGATGATGGCGACGAGCGCCTCCCGCTACGACCTGGCGCGGTTCGGCGCCGAGGTGTTCCGCGCTTCGCCACGGCAGGCCGATCTCATGATCGTCGCCGGACGCGTCAGCAAGAAGATGGCGCCCATCGTGAAGCGGATCTACGACCGGATGCCCGAACCCAAGTGGGTCATCTCCATGGGCGCGTGCGCCTCGTGCGGCGGCGAGTTCTTCGACTACGCCATCGTTCAGGGCGTCGACACGGTCGTGCCGGTCGACGTCTACGTCCCGGGCTGCCCGCCTCGCCCCGAGGCGCTGATCTACGGCATCATGAAACTCCAGGAGAAGATCGACCGCATGAAGCTCCGTCCCGAGGAGCCTCCCGCCAACGACACCACCGCTTCGATCGCCTGATACCGGATGCCCGCGACCGCGACCTCGCCCGAATTCAAGACCATCACCATCAACATGGGGCCGCAGCACCCCTCGACGCACGGGGTGCTCCGCCTGGTCATCGAATTGGACGGCGAGACGGTCGTCAGCCTGAAGCCCGTGGTCGGCTATCTCCATACGGGGATGGAAAAGATCATGGAGTCGAAGACCTACACGAAATCCCTCACGGTCACCGACCGGATGGATTACATGTCTCCGCTCGGGAACAACATGGCCTACGTGGGCGCCGTCGAGAAGATCCTCGCCCTCGAGATTCCCCAGCGGGCCCAGGTCCTCCGCGTCATCCTGCTCGAGACGATGCGCATCGCGTCGCACCTGGTCTGGCTCGGCACGCACGCGCTCGACCTGGGCGCGATGAGCATGTTCCTCTACTGCTTCCGCGAGCGGGAGAAGCTCCTCGACCTGAACGACATGGTGGCGGGCTCGCGGATGACCCCGTCCTATTTCCGTGTGGGCGGCTTCTTCATCGACGTGCCCGACACGTTCGTGCCGGCGGTGCGGAAGTTCGTCGACGAGTTCCCGCCGGCCCTGGCCGAGTACCAGAATCTCCTGACCAAGAACCGGATCTGGATGAAGCGCACGATCGGCGTCGGTGTGCTGAGCGCCGAGGACGCGATTCAGTTGAGTTGCACGGGCCCGACCCTCCGGGGAAGCGGCATCCGCTACGACGTGCGGAAAGCGATGCCGTACACCGGCTATGAGACCTACGACTTCGAGGTTCCGGTGGGGCGGAGCGGAGACGTCTACGATCGCTACTTGGTGCGCATCGAGGAGATGAAGCAGTCGCTCTCGATCATACGGCAAGGGCTCGACCGGCTGCGCCCGGGCCCGGTTCGCGCGGCCAACCAGTATCTCTTCCCGGCCGACCGGACCGACGTGAAGCGCGGGATGGAAGAGCTGATCTATCACTTCAAGATCATGTCCGAGGGCTTCCGCGTGATGCCGGGAGACGCCTATTTCTCGATCGAATCGCCCAAGGGAGAGCTCGGGTTCTACGTCGTGGCCGACGGGGGTCCGAAGCCCTATCGCGTTCGGGTGCGCCCTCCCTCGCTCATCCACCTTCAGGCGCTCGAGCCGATGTGCATCGGCAGGATGGTGTCGGACGTCGTGGCCTGCATCGGCACGATCGACATCGTGCTCGGCGAAGTGGACCGCTGACCCATGGCCATCGCGACGTTCGAACCGGTCCTGACCAAGACCGTCCATCTTCCGGATTCGCACACGCTGGGCGTCTACAAGAAGCACGGCGGGTACAAGGCGCTCGAGCAGGCACTCCAGAAGTCGCCGGACGAGGTGATCGATCTGGTGAAGCGCTCCGGGCTCCGGGGCCGCGGCGGCGCCGGCTTCCCGACCGGAACCAAGTGGGGGTTCGTCCCGAAGAACCCCGGCAAACCGAAGTACATGTGCGTGAACGCCGACGAGAGCGAGCCCGGCGCGTTCAAGGACAGGCTGATCTGCGCCAAGGATCCGCATCAGCTCCTCGAAGGCACCCTGATCGGCTCCTACGCCATCGGCGCCAATCGCGCGTACATCTACATTCGGGGCGAGTTCGCGGCCGAGGCCGAGATCATGGAGCGGGCGATCGAGGAGGCGCGGAGCGCGGGGTACATCGGGAAGAACATTCTGAAATCCGGCTACGATTGCGAGGTCACCGTATACCTCGGCGCCGGCGCCTACATTTGCGGCGAGGAGACGGGCCTGATCGAGTCCATCGAGGGGAAGCGCGGATGGCCGCGGCTCAAGCCGCCGTTCCCCGCGGTGGTCGGCCTCTTCGGCTGTCCGACCGTCGTGAACAACGTGGAGACGCTGGCCTGCGTGCCGCACATCGTGACGCGCGGATGGGAATGGTTCGCGGGAATCGGCCCCGAGCGGAACACGGGTCCGAAGCTCTACGGGCTCTCGGGAAGCGTCGCCAAGCCGGGCGTCTACGAGGCGCCCATGGGGATATCGCTCCGCGCTCTGATCGACGAATACGGCGGCGGCGTTCCGAACGGCCGCACCGTCAAGGCCGTCATTCCGGGCGGCGCGTCATGTCCGGTTCTGCGCGGCGACGAGATCGACGTGCCGATGGATTTCGATTCGCTGACGCGCGCCGGCTCCCTGTTCGGCACCGGAACGCCGGTCGTCATGGACGACACGGCCTGCATGGTTCGTGCGGCCTGGATCACGGCCCGATTCTTCGCGCACGAGTCGTGCGGGCAGTGCACGCCGTGCCGCGAGGGATGCGGCTGGCTCCAGCGCCTGCTTTGGAAGATCGAAACGGGGAAGGGCGTCGAGCGCGATCTCGACATCCTCCTCTCGGTGACGGACAACATCGAAGGAAACACGATTTGCGCGCTGGGCGACGCGGCGGCGTGGCCGGCGCGCGGATTCGCGAAGAAGTTCAAGGATGAGTTCCTGCGGCACATCCGCGAGAAGCGCTGCCCGTTCGAGGGCGGCTCGCTCCACTAGGGGACGGCATGGCCACGGTGAAGCTGAAGATCGACGGCCGCGAGGTCGAGGTCGAGAAGGGCACGAACCTGATCGAGGCCGGGAAGAAGGCGGGCGTCTTCGTGCCGCACTTCTGCTACCACCCCGGACTTCCCGTGGTCGGCGTTTGCCGCATCTGCCTCTGCGGCGTCGAAGGGCGGCCCAAGCTCGTCGCCGGCTGCGCCACGCCCGCCGAAGAGGGAATGAGCGTGATCACGCGCTCGGCCGCGGTCCGCGAGGCGCGCGCCGCCGTCATGGAGTTCCTGCTCATCCACCATCCCCTCGATTGCCCGATGTGCGACAAGGGCGGGGAGTGCACGCTCCAAGATTACACAATCGCCATGGGCGCCGCCGGATCGCGGTTCACGTTCGAGAAGAACACGTGGCCCGAAGAAGACGTGGGTGGGAAGCTGATCCTAAACAAGAACCGCTGCATCCTCTGCATGCGATGCGTCAACCTGTGCAAGGACGTCGCGGGCCTGGACGAGATCGCGGTCTTGGCGCGGGGCGAGGAGACCTACATCGGAACCGTCGGCGGACGAATGATCGAGAACGAGCTGGCGGGGAACATCGCCGACATCTGCCCGGTCGGTGCCTTGACCAGCAAGGATTTCCGGTTCGTCGCCCGGCCCTGGGAGCTTCAGAACGTGAAGTCGGTCTGCACGCTCTGCTCCAAGGGATGCAACACGAACCTGGGCTTCCACCCGCGCCGGAACGAAGTGGCCCGCGTCACCGCCCGCGAGAACATGGACGTCAACCAGTGGTGGATCTGCGATCGCGGCCGCGGCCAGTTCGCGGAGTTCCACACGCCCGGCCGCCTGACAACGGTGATCGAGCGGCAGCGAAACGGCGCCGCGCAGGCGGCGGCGTGGACGAAGGCGATCCCGGCGATCGCGACCGCGCTCAAGGGCATCATCGGGCGCCACGGCGCCGATGCGGTCGGCGTGATCGGTTCGGCGGAGCTGACGAACGAGGAGTGCTACCTGACGCGCAGCGTCTTCCGCGACGGATTGGGGATCGCGAACGTCGACTTCCCGCCGCGGCACCAGCCGCCCGTCGTCTACGCGAAGTTCACGATCGAAGGCGACCGGAACCCGAACGCGAAGGGGGCCCGCGCGACCGGGGTGGCGCCCAGCGCCGGGGGGCGCTCGGTGGCCGACATGATGCGCGGCGCGGCGGAAGGGAGCATCCGGGCCCTCGTGTTCCTTCGCGGCGGACCGCTCGATCAGTTCGGCGACGCCGCGACGACGGCCCGCGCGCTCGAGCGCGCGGAACTGATCGTGGTCGTCGACGTGAAGCCCTCGCCGATCTCCGAGAAGGCGCACTGGATCCTTCCGGGCGTTTCGTCCGCCGAAAAGGACGGAACCTTCACGAATTCGGCGGGACGCGTGCAGCGCGTGGCGAAGGCGTTCCGGCGCTACGGCGACGCGCGCGAGGACTGGCGCATTCTTCAAGATCTGGGGCGCGCCCTAGGCGCGATTCCGGAGAGCGACCCCGATCCCGAGCGCATTTTCAACCGGCTTGCGCGCGCCGTGCCCGCGTTCGCCGGACTCTCCTACGCGGCACTGGGGGATCAGGGTGCGCCGCTCGCCGCCGCGTCGGCGAACGTCGTCGTGGGGTGATCCCCGGCGGCGCCGGGAGCTCCTCCACGCGCTCCCGAAGACGGATCTCCATGTCCACCTGGACGGCTCGCTTCGTCCGGCGACGCTTCTCGAGCTCGCGAAGGAGCAGGGCGCCCGGCTTCCGTTCCGGACCCTTCCGGACCTGGAAGCCGCCTTCGGGAAGCTCACCGCGGGGGTCAGCCTCCCCGAATACCTGAAATCGTTCCGGTGGACGCTTCGCGTCATGCAGGATCGCGCCTCGATCGAGCGCGTCGCCTTCGAGCTGGCCGAGGACGCCCACCGCGAGAACATTCGCTACATGGAAGTGCGGTATTGTCCCGCGCTCCACACCAAGAGCGGTCTCTCGTTGGGCGACACCGTGGAGGCGGTCGGGAAGGGACTTCGGCGCGCCGGGCGGAAGTACGGAATCGTGACCGGGACGATCATCTGCGGCATTCGCCACTTGAGCCCCCGGCTTTCGATGCGGCTCGCGGAAGTGGCCGTGGCGTATCGCGACCGCGGCGTCGTCGGGTTCGACCTCGCGGGCGCCGAGCGCGACTATCCCGCCAAGGCGCACCGGAAGGCGTTCGACCACGTGCTGAAGCATCACGTGAACGTGACGGTACACGCAGGCGAAGCGTTCGGACCCGAGAGCATCGCGCAAGCGCTGCATTACTGCGGCGCGCATCGAATCGGCCACGGAACGCGGCTTCGAGAGAATCCAACGATCTTGAACTACGTGAACAACCACCGCACGCCGCTGGAGATGTGCCTCACGTCGAACGTCCAGACCGGCGCCGTCGGGCGATTCTCCGTTCATCCGTTTCGGCGCTATCTCGAGGCCGGTCTTCGCGTCACGCTGAACACCGACAACCGCCTCGTCTCGTCGACGTCGATGACGCTGGAACTCGATCGGGCGGTCGCGACATTCAAATTGACGCCGGGCGACATCCGCCACGTGCTGATCAACGGGTTCAAGTCGGCGTTCCTCCCGTTTCGCGAGAAGGGCGCCCTCTTGGCGCGGTCGCTTCGGGAGATGGATCGGGCGTTTGCCAAGGCGCATTCGGGCGGCGACGATTCCGGCCGCGACCTTCTGTAGCGAAGCGCATCAAAACGGTTGACCGACGGGTACGACGGGTATCCCCTCCTTGTGCGTTGGGCCGGAGAAGCTTAGAATTCACCCAATGAGGAGCCACGAATGAACCAGATGGGACGCGCTTCCCTGAACTCCGTCGCCGGGCGACTCAGCCCGGTGCCCATTCTTCAGGTGGCCACCGGATTTTGGGCGAGCCAGGCGCTCTTGACGGCGGTAGACCTCCGCGTCTTCACCGTGCTCTTTGGAGGTCCCAAGACGGCGGCCGAGATCGCCGGCGAGATCTCCGCGGATGCGAACGGGTTGGAGGCGCTCCTCGACGCGAATTGCGCCCTCGGCTTCCTCCACAAGAACGGCGACCGGTACCGGAACGACGAAGTGTCGAACGCCTTCCTCGTGGAAGGATCCCCGGGCTCCTACGTGGACCTCGTCCGCTTCATGCGCGAGCCCTTGTTCGGTCTCTGGCAAAGGCTCCGCGACACGGTCCGGGACGGATCGGCGCCGGTGCCGGCCGACGCCATGGACGCGACGGAAGTGGCCCTGGCGCGCGCCTTCCACAACGGCGCCTACGCCACCATGATGCGCGTGGCGGAGATCCTGGACCTCGAATTCAGCGACTATTCGCGCCTGCTCGAGCTGGGCGGGCACTCGGGCGCGGGCGCGCTCTGCTTGGCCCGGCGTTACCCGCAATTCAAGGCGACCGTGCTCGACCGCCCGGTCTTCAAGGATCTGGCCGAGGAGTTCATTCGGTCGACCAAGCTCGAGGATCGAGTGACGTTCGAGGGGGCGGACCCGGACCTCGCCAAGCCAGGCGCCGATGCCGACCTGATCCTCCTGCCGCATCACCTCTCGCGGCGGAGCCGGGCTTCGATCCCAGGGATTCTCGCCGCGACCCGAAACACGCTCCACCCGGGCGGCATGCTGATCGTGACCGAGTTCCTCCTCGAGGATTCGAAGTCCGAGCCGCGCGAGGCGGCCCTCTTCCGCCTGAACGTGGCGGCCACGTACGGGCCGAAGAACGCCGGCGCCCTGACCCGCGCGGAGCTCTACGCGCTCTTGAGCGAGGCGGGCTTCGCCAACGTGGACATGGTGGGCCTCCCGATGTTCGGAATCACGGCGATCACCGCCTCGAAGGCCTGAGCCGTGCGCGTCGAGCGCTTCCAGGTCGGCCCGCTCGAGAACAACTTGTACCTCCTGACGACCCCCGGCGCTCGCGACGCGATCGTCGTCGATCCATCCATCGAGAGCGATGCGGTCCTCGACCAGATCGACTCGCGCGGCCTGAGCGTGAAACGCATCCTTCTCACCCACGCGCACATCGATCACATTCAGATGGTGAAGCCGTTCCACGATCGAACGGGCGCTCCGGTCTGGCTCCATGCCGACGACCGGTTTCTCTACGACCGCGGGGCCGAGCAGGCGCAGCAAATCGGTCTCGACTGGCCGGGGACCGTGCCGATCGACCACTGGATCGTAGAGGGCGAGGAGGTCGGCATTCCG
>DATEND010000163.1:0-14080 GCA_035275245.1 Candidatus Eiseniibacteriota bacterium | reverse complement strand
GCGCCTCGTCCTGCCTGCGCTGCTCCAGCTCGAGCAGCCGGCTCCGGAGCACCTTGAGCGCCTTCGCCTTGTTCTTGAGCTGGGAGCGTTCGTCCTGGCACTGGACGACGATGCCGGTCGGAAGATGGCGAATCCGAACGGCCGAGTCGGCCGTGTTCACGCTCTGGCCGCCGGGTCCCGACGAGCGGAACACGTCGATCTGAAGATCCGCCGGTTTGATCTCGACGTCCACCTCCTCCGCTTCGGGGAGCACCGCGACCGTCACGGCCGAAGTGTGAATGCGCCCGCTCGCCTCGGTCTCCGGAACCCGCTGCACCCGATGGACCCCGCTCTCGTACTTGAAGCGACTGTAGGCCTTCTCGCCCGTGATCTGAAGCGACGCTTCCTTGATCCCGCCCAGCCCGCTCGCGGCGCTGAGCGAGAGCATCTCGCTTCGCCATCCGCGCCGCTCCGCGAACTTCGTGTACATGCGAAGCACTTCGCCCGCGAAGAGGGCAGCCTCGTCCCCGCCGGTGCCCGCGCGCACTTCCAGAATCACGTTCTTCTCGTCGAGCGGATCGGCCGGCAGGAGAAGTTTCGGCAGCTCGGCCTCCAACGTCATGCGCTCCTTGTCGAGCTCCTCGATCTCCGCCTTGGCGAGCGCGCTGAGCTCCGGATCCTTCTCCGAACGCAGGAACGCGCGGTCCTCCTCCAGGCGGAAGAGGACGTCGTCGTACCGGCGCGCGGCGCGCACCAGGGGCTCGAGGCCGCTTCGCTCCTTCGAGATCCGCTTCATCTCGCCCGGGTTCGAATGAACGGCGGGATCCTCGAGCTGACGGCTGAGTTCCTCAAAGCGGGCTTTCGCCTGATTCAGGGCTTCACGCATGGCGGGCGGAAACTAGAGAACCGCGCGGAGCGCGGCGATGGCGACTTCGAGCATGTCGCGCGAGGGCTCGCGCGTCGTCAGTCGCTGCAGTTCGAGGCCGGGCGCGCTCATCCAGCGAACCCAGGGCTTGTCGTAGTGCGCTCCGGCGAACCGGATGATCTCGAAGGAGACGCCGGCGATCACCGGGATCAGCGCGAACCGAAAGAGGCGCGCGTCCCACGTTTCCGGGCGTCCCGTGAACGCGAACACGACGAAGGAGACGATGACCACGAGGAACAGGAACGACGTCCCGCAGCGGGGATGGAATCGGCTCTGGCGGTCGGCGTTCTCCGGCGTCAGCTCCTCCCCGGATTCGAGGTTGTGGATCGTCTTGTGCTCGGCGCCGTGATACTGGAACACGCGGCGCATCTCGCCCCAGAAGCCGATCGCCACGATGTAGATCAGGAAGAAGACGAGACGGATCGCGCCGTCGATGAGGTTGTACCGGAAGCCGTCCTTGACCCCGGTGAGATCGGTCAGGAGGAGCGGCAGGTAGAAGAAGATGAAGAAGCCGAGCGCGAAGGAGAAGAGAACGGTGAACCCCATCGACCAGCCGAGCGTGCCGAACCGGCGGGCCTCCTTCGGCACCGACTGCTCTTCCTTGACGGCCGCCTCGGCCGAGAAGGCGAGCGCCTCGACGCCGATTCGAAGGGACTCGATCAGCACGACGGCGCCGCGGAGAATCGGTAAACCCAAGATTGGGAAGCGGCGCGAGAGGGAGACGTACTCGCGCGTCTTCACCGAGACCGTGCCGTCGGCAAGGCGGACGGCGGTGGCCACCCGTTTCGGCGAACGCATCATCACGCCTTCGATGACGGCCTGTCCGCCGATGGGCGCGTAGCGATCGGCCATGGGGGGGAGTCGAGGGGATCCGGAAGCTTCGGGGCGTGGCGCGGACGCGCTACGCGGAAGCCGCTCCGGAGGCATCCTCGGACTGCTTCATCCCGTACTTCCTGCGGAAGCGCTCGATGCGTCCGGCCGTGTCCACCAGCTTCTGCTTGCCGGTGAAGAACGGATGGCAGTTCGAGCAGATTTCGACGTGCAGCGCCTCCTTCACGGTGGCGCGCGTCTCGATCACGTTCCCGCAGACGCAGATGATCCGCGTGTTGAAATAGGCGGGGTGAATGCTCTTCTTCATGGCTTGGCTCCGTGCTCCCTTTGGGACTAGGTGTTCATCATGGCGAGGAATTTCTTGTTCGTCTTGGTCTGGCTCATCTTGCCGATCAAGAATTCCATCGCCTCCATCGGATTCAGCTCGTTCAAGAACTTGCGCAGGATCCAAACCTTGTTCAGCTCCTCCTGCGTCATCAGGAGCTCTTCCTTACGCGTGCCCGACCGGTTGATGTCGATGGCCGGGAAGACGCGCTTGTCCGCCAGCTTCCGGTCCAGGATGACCTCCATGTTGCCGGTCCCCTTGAACTCCTCGAAGATGACGTCGTCCATGCGGCTGCCCGTCTCGATCAGGGCCGTGGCCATGATCGTGAGGCTGCCGCCGTTCTCGATATTTCGCGCCGCGCCGAAGAAGCGCTTCGGCTTCTGGAGCGCGTTCGCGTCGACGCCGCCCGAGAGGATCTTGCCCGAGTGCGGCACGACCGTGTTGTGGGCGCGTGCGAGCCGCGTGATCGAATCGAGAAGAATGACGACGTCCCGGTTGTGCTCCACGAGGCGTTTCGCCTTCTCGATCACCATGTCGGCCACCTGCACGTGCCGCTCGGCGGGCTCGTCGAACGTCGACGAGATCACCTCTCCCTTGACCGAACGCTCCATGTCCGTGACTTCTTCCGGGCGCTCGTCGATCAGGAGCACGATCAGCATCACCTCGGGATGATTCTCGGTGATGGCGTTCGCGATCTTCTGGAGCAGAACCGTCTTTCCCGCGCGAGGCGGCGAGACGATCAGGCCGCGCTGCCCCTTACCGATCGGCGTCAGGAGATCCATGATCCGGGTCGACATGTCCTCCGCCTTGAACTCCATTCGCAGCTTTTCTTGCGGATAGAGCGGCGTCAGGTTGTCGAAGAGGATCTTGTCCTTCGCGACCTCGGGCGGCTCGAAGTTGACCGCCTCGACGCGAAGGAGCGCGAAGTACCGCTCGCCGTCCTTGGGCGGGCGGACCTGGCCCGACACCGTGTCGCCCGTCCGGAGATCGAACCGCTTGATCTGCGACGGCGATACATAGATGTCGTCGGGGCCCGGCAGGTAGTTGTAGTCCGGGGAGCGAAGGAACCCATATCCCTCTCCCAGGATCTCCAAAACCCCCTCGGCGAAGATCAGGCCGTTCTTCTCGGTCTGGCCCTCGAGGATCTTGAAGATCAACTCCTGCTTCCTTAGGCCGCTCGTACCTTGGATGCCGAGTGAGTGCGCCAGTTCCATCAACTCGGCGATCGTGCGGCTTTTCAACTGGATGATGTCGAGTCCCTTGGGCGATCCCGTGGGGGCGCCGGCGGGTGCCGCCGGTGTCGCCGGGGCTTCGTTTGGGGCTTCTGTTTGCTGCTGGTTCATTTCGGTATTCGACTCCTCAGTGGTGGATGCGTCTGCCGGCAGCGTGGGGCCGCGGCGTCCTCGAATCGGTGTTGTTGGGCGGGACATGGCTTAAGGCCGAACGACTGCCCTCTACGAATCGGGGAATTTGGCACGTCGGAAAGGTGATGGATTCCGGTGTGGGCTGGAACGACGCTTACGAATCTATCGGACGGAGCGTCCGGTGTCAAGGGTCATTCTGGGCGGGCCCAACCGACCCGGCGATGGGCCCGCCCGATGACCGACTAGGATTTCTTCGGCGGGAAGGAAGCCTGGGAGAAATGCTGTCCGTTCAAGAAGGTGACGGCCTTCCCCTTGCCCCAGTAGAAGAAGCACTCCAGCGTCTTGTCGCCGTCCGGATACGTGCGGACCTCGTCCGGATATCCCTCGGCGGTGACCGTCTTCGTGATCTGTTGCTGGGCTCCGAGCCTATTACCGGCAGAATCGACCCAAATCTTTAGGGCCGGGCCGACCTTTTGTTTTCCCTCGCTAAGCGCTTTGTACACAGTGTATTCCGCGACCGACTCGTCCTGCTTCTTCAGCTTCGTGTACGAGAGGAAGAGGAACTGGTGCACGGTCTGGTCGGTGGGATCGATCTCCAGCGCCTTCTTCAACACGACGACCGCGCCGGTCGCGTCGCCGGACTGATACTTGGTCTGGCCCGCCAGCGAGAGGAGCTCTTTGTTCTTCGGGAAGAGCCCGGTCGCCTGGTCGAGGATGCGATTCGCCTCGGCGTAGTTCTCGAGATTCGAATAGATGACGGCCGAATTGTAGAGCGCGTTCTCTCGCATCGTCGTCGATTCGGCCGGCGCCTCGTTCAGGAGCGTCATGTACGAGACCGCCGCGCTGTCGAACGCGGCCTTCCGCTCGGCGCTCTTCTCGGCTTGCTTGCCCGCGTAGTTGTACCAGGAGTCGGCGATCTGGGAGCTGTAGATCAGCTTGCTCGCCGGATCGAGGTCCTTTGCGATTCGGTAAAGGCGGATCGCCTCCGGGTAGTTCCCGGCGGTGAAGGCTCGGTTCGCGGGGCCCATGACCGCCACGCGCATGTTTCGATTGAGCTGCTGGTCGTCCGGCTTGATCGCGAGCCCCATTCGGGCGGAGGCGATGGCTTCGTCCGCCCGGCCCAGGATCTCGAACACGTAGGAGAGATTCTTGAACGTGTCGGCGCTTCTCGAGTCGATGTACGAGGCGAGCGTGAAATTGTAGGCCGCCTCTTCGACGCGGCACGCACCGTCGAACAGCGGAAAGATCGTCGTGTCGACGACCGCGGTTTCCGGGGTTGGTGGTCCCGTGTACGGCTTGTACGGAAACTCGATGGCCTCCGACATGTCGGCCACGAAGTGGTATCCGACGCCGGCTTCCGGGTAATACCAGTACTCGTGCACCTTGCCGCTCTCGGCGAAGCGGCCGAATTCCTTGGGAACGCCGCGCGCTTTCTCGACCTTACCCTGTGGCGAGTTCTCGTCGCCGGTCGACCGGTTCGGGTCGGCCGCCACGCTTCCGGCGCGATTCAGCGCCGAGAGGCCCTGGTTGTAAAGCTGCGCCATCACGGCGTCGCGATTCGATTCGATTTCCTTCTGGCGCTTCGCGTCCTTCTTCGTGGCCGCCAGCTTGAGGCCGATCGCCATGGCGCCGCCGGCCGAGGCGTACTGACGTTGCTGGGCACGGGCCACCGCGAGGAGCGAATAGACCTGGAGGTTCTCCGGTTCCTCCTTGCGCGCCAACTCTAGGAAGTGGCAGGCCTTGTCCCAGACCTTCTGTTGGACGTAGACCTTGCCGCTCGTGAAATTGACGCCCGCCACCGCTGGTGAAGCGAGCGAGACGCCGAAAATGCATGCGAGCAAAATGGCGCCGGCTGCGCGGCGCGCCGAACTGCGTCGGTTCATTGAATCCTCCATGGCCTGTTATACCCGGAATGGGTCGTCCCGTTCCGGGCCGACACGGAGATTGAACGGTGCCGGGCGGGACCTGTCAAGTGGGAAGGGCGGCCCGCTTCGTTGATGTTGCCGCCGTATATTGTTGTGAACCAATATTTTATAGGAGCTGGACCGGGTCGACGTCCACCGCCACGTGAAGCCCCGGAAGGCGGAGCGCCCGGATCTCGGGAAGCGCCCGCCCGAGCGCCTGCCGGAGCCCCTTTCGAGAGGGGCACCGGAGGAGTAAGTGCCAGCGCTCGAGCCCCTTCAGCCGCGCCAAGGGCTTCGGGGCCGGGCCCAGAATCTCGATGCCGAGGCCGTCGGCGGCACGAACCACCGTTCGCTTGACGGCGTTGCCCGCGGCGAGCACGCGGTCCTTCCCCTTGCCCCGAATTTCGATCTCGACCAAATGCCCGAAGGGCGGGTATTGAAGTTCGCGCCGGTCGGCCGCCTCCTGGGCGAAGAACGCTTCGAAATCCTGCGCGGCCGCGGCGCGGAGCGCCGGATGGTCGGGATCGTAGGACTGCATGATGACCTCACCCGGACTCTCGCCGCGGCCGGCGCGTCCCGCGACCTGCGTCAGGAGTTGAAACGTGCGTTCGGCGGCGCGGAAGTCGGGGAGATAGAGCTGGAGGTCGGCGACGATGATCCCGACGAGCGTGACGCCCGGAAAGTCGAATCCCTTCGTCACCATCTGAGTGCCGAGGAGGAAGTCGACCTCGCCGGCGCGGAACGCGCGGAGGATGGATCCGGCCGAGCCGCGCTTTCGAACCGCGTCTAAGTCGAGACGCGCGAGACGCGCCGCGGGAAAGAGCCGCGCCACCTCCCGCTCGATCTTTTGAATCCCGACGCCGCCGAACCATAGATCGGAGGCGCCGCACCCGCCGCACGTGGACGAGAGCTTTCGGGAGAGCCCGCAGTAGTGGCAGCGAAGCGCCGATTCCTCGGCGTGCACCGTGAACGGAACGTCGCAGCGCGGGCAGTGCGCCACCGTGCCGCAGCCGCGGCACTGGAGGTACGTCGAATGGCCGCGCCGGTTGAGAAAGAGGATCCCCTGCTCCTTCCGATCGAGCGTGCGCGCCATGGCCTCGAGGAGCGGCCGGCTCAAGTGCCGCGTCGGATCGGGCCCGTCGCCGCCCTTCGGCCGCTGCCTCAAATCCGCCAACCGGACCGTGGCGAGGGGACGGCCGTCCACGCGATTGGGCAGCCGTATCAAGGTCGTCCCGCCGCGGGCCGCCTTGGCGTACGACTCGAGGCTCGGCGTTGCGGAGCAGAGGACCGCGGTGGCGCCGAGCCGCTGGGCGCGCACGAGCGCCACGTCGCGAGCGTGATAGCGCGGCGACTCGTCCTGCTTGTAGGCGCCGTCCTGCTCTTCGTCGATGACGAGTAGCCGGAGGTTCGGAAACGGCAGGAAGACCGCGGACCGAGTGCCGACGACGACGTCGAGCGCTCCGGCAGACGCCTGGCGCCAGACGTTTGCGCGCTCGCGCGGCCGTAGCTCGCTGTGGTAGAGCGCGGCGCGCCCGATGCCGGCGCGGCGGAAGGCATCGAGCGCCTGCGGGGCCAGGTTGATCTCCGGGACGAGCGCCAGCACCTGGCCGCCCCGGCGAATGGCCTCGACCGCCGCGTGGAGGTAGACCGCGGTCTTGCCGCTTCCGGTGACCCCGTAGAGAAGGAATGTCTCGAAGCCGCCTCGGCCGAGCGACGATTCGATCGACGCGAGCGCCGCGGTCTGGTCGGCGTTCAGCGCGGCGCGGGACGGCGGGTCGGCGGCCTGCCACGGATGGTCGTCGAGCGCGTGTGCTCGGGCCTCGCGGCTCTTGAGCGCGGTCACCGACGGCGCCGCCGCGCCGAGCACTTCGCCCAGGCTGGCCGCATAGTAGCCGGCAATCCAGCGGCAGAGGTCCAGCACCTCTTGGGTCAGCGCGATGCGAGGTTCGGGAATTCCTGCGATCGGGCGAACGGTGACGCCGCGCGGCGGTTCAGCCACCGTTTCGAGCACGGTTCCCCAGACGCGCCGCCGTCCGAGCGGCACGAGCACGCGCAAGCCGGGCTCGGGCGGTTCCCCGCCCGGAAACGCGTAGACGTAGCCCTCGTCCTTGGGAATCGGTACGGCGACGCGAACCAAGCGCATCGCGCGAGGGTAGCACCCCCGCGCGGATTAGCGCATGGCCACCCCAGGCCCTCGGTGCGGCGCCCGCATGCTCGACACGGCAAAGGCGCCGATCAGCCGCCCGACGCGAAGCCCCTCGTCGTTGTCGTGGGTGAAGTGGATCCCGCCGAGGAGGCGCGAGAACGCCGCCTCATCGGCCTCGGCCGCGAAGTGTGCTCGCTCGCTCGGGTACAACTCGGCCATCACTTCCGCCGCGGCCCCCGAAATCGTGGAGTGCCCCGACGTGTACGTCGGGAAATTCGGGGTCGGAATCACGGTGACGAGACCGGGGATCCGCTGAATCGGGCGCGCGGTCCAGTACGTATACTTCGCGGCCCAGCAGGAGATGAACGCGTCCGCCATCGTCATGTGGAGCCATGCCATCGACCGGGCCGACGTCACGGGATCCGTCCCCGCGGCCTCGAGGCGCTCGAGCAGGAGCGAGTTCCAGATCGCGGGCGGCGACCGGTCGGCCCATTTGTGCACGATGGCGATTTGGTCGGGCGTCCGGTTGAGCGAGACCTGAAGCACCTCGTCCACATCGCTCAGGTCCTCGGCCGAGCCGAACGCGAACGGAGGTTCCGGCATGAACTCGGAGCCCGCTGGAATGAGCCAGCACTTCCAGGTGCCGCAAAGAGGCAGCACGGGGTTCGCGCCGGTCCAGAGGCCATCGCCCGTCGGGATCGTGCCGGTGAACGGCGCGTCGGAGCCATCGCGCTTCGCTCGGTCTACGGCGAGCCGGCCGACGGCGCGGCCGAGCGACCACCCGCCGAGCACACGGCCCGATCGTTCCGAGAGGCCCGCCTGCACGGCCGCCTCGGCCGCTACGCGGTCGGCCCTCTCGGGAAAGAGATAACGGAGGATTTCGTACGCCGCACCGGCCGCGACCGCGGCCTCGCTCAGCGGGCCGCGCCGCCGGTCCTGCGCGGCGACCAGCGCGTCGGAGATGCCGACGTGCACCACGGCGTACGCGCGCGAGAAGAGCGGAGGCGGCCGCCCGACGGCGAATTCCGTGGTGAGGCGATTCCAGTGGAGGGTGGGGTTTGGTGCGACCGCGAGAGCGGCCGAGGCGACTGCGGCGGCCGAGGCGGCCACCGGCGCCCCTTCGGCAAGCGCGCGATCCTCATCGGTCGCGGACGCCGCCTCGGTGCCGGGGGCCGGGAGCCGCGGGTCCGTCGGGTTGGCGATCAGGAATGTTTGGTGGCTTTCGGCTTCCGTTCGATCGGCGCGGGGGGCCGTCGGGCCCGGGGTGCCGCAGCCGGCGAGGACGAGCGCGAGCGTGCCGGAGATGAGCAGTCCCTTGGACATGGTGTCCCTCCTGGTGTCGGCGTCGGTCCTTGGAAAAATGCAGCGACATTCTCGCAGACGACCGGCCGCAGGGGAATAGAGGAGGGAAACGGTGAATCGGCCGCGCCGACCGTCGGGGGAGACGGCGACCGGCGAGCCGGCAGGAAGCGCTCGGTTAGGCGGAGGGAGTCTGGCGCTCGGTGACGGTCTGGCCCAAGAGCTGGTTGATGCGCTCGACGAGCTTCCGCGGGCTGAACGGCTTCGTGATGTAGTCGTCGGCGCCCACGTCGAATCCCATCTTCTGGTCCACGTTCCGGCCCTTGGCCGAAAGGAGGATCACCGGGATCTGCCGCGTTTCCGGATCGGACTTGATCGCCTTGCAGACCTCGTAGCCGTCCAGCTTCGGCATCATGATGTCGAGCACGATGAGGTCGGGCTTCTCGACCTTCAGCTTCTCGAGTGCCTGTTCGCCGTCCAACGCGGTGACGACCTCATAGCCCTCCATGCCCAGACTGAAGTCCAGGATGTGGACGATGTAGATCTCGTCATCGACGACCAGGATCTTTCCCTTGGACATCCGAGTCACCTCCTCACGTGCACACTAGGGTCAATATCGGCCCGTCACGCCGCTTCTGGAGTTGGAATCATCTTTGTATCTTCATGTGCCGCAGTAGCTTGTATGAATGCGTCCACGACCTTCGGATCGAACTGCGATCCGCTGCAGCGTCGCAACTCGGCGATTGCTTCCTCGTGGGACATGGCCTGGCGGTACGGACGTCCCAAAGTCATCGACTCATACGCGTCGATCACGCAGATGATGCGCGCGCCGAGCGGAATCTGCTCGCCCTTGAGCCCGCGCGGGTAACCGCGACCGTCCACGCGCTCGTGGTGCGCCAAAATGATTTCGGCAGCATGCTCCTGGAACTCGATGGGTTTCACGATTTCGACCGTTCGCGCCGGGTGCTGCGCCACGAGCGCCCAGGTCGCGGCGTCGAGCTTCCCCGGCTCGTGCAGGACCGGTGTTCCGATCTGCGACATGCCCACGTCGTGGACGCTCGCCACGTAGGCCAGGACCTGGATGTCCTCTTCGGAGATGCCGAGCCTCCGTCCCGTCGCCACCGCACGGGTCGCCATCGAGCCCGACGTCAGTTTCAGGCGCGCGCGCCGCGCGTTGTCGATGATGGCGGCCATCGCGCGGGAAGCCTGCTCCGCCTGCTCCGAGGTGGTATCCACCGCGGCGGCGTGCTGCCAGGCGCGCGCCACGCGATCGGCCAGCGAGCTGAGAAGCGCCTGATCGTCCTCGGTGAACGGGGTGCAGGAAACCTTGTTATTGATGTTGATGACGCCCACGACCCGGTCGTTCACCTTGACCGGGACCGAAAGGAGCGACTTCGTCTCGTACTGGTGGCCGTTTCGGCGTCCGAAGCGGGGGTCCTCCTCGATGTCCGTGACGAGGAGCGGCGCCCCGTGCTGTGCGACCCATCCGGCCACGGACTCGCCCATCCGGATTCGCGTGCCGCAGACGACCTCCTCGCGGAGCCCGCGCGCGGCCTTGATGTAGAGCTCGTCCCGATCCTCGTCCACGAGCATCAGCGACGCCATCCGGGCGTTCATGACCTCGGCCACCATTTCCACCGTCAGGCGGGTCAGGTGGTCCGAGACCGATCGCGTCGGGGACCACGTGGCGTGCGTGATCACGTTCGCGTCGCCCGGGGTCATCGGCAGTTCCATCGTGAATCGGGAACCCTTCCCCGGCGCGCTCTCGGCGCGAATCTCGCCGCCGTGCCATTCCACGATGCTCTTCGCGATCGAGAGCCCGAGACCGACGCCCGGGTAATCGCGTGAGAGCCGGCTGTCGATCTGGTAGAACTTGTCGAAGATCTTCTCGAGCTCCTCCGCCGCGATTCCGATGCCGGTGTCCTTCACTTCCACCTGGGCCGCGCGTCCCTCGCCCGAAATGCGGAACACCACCTCGCCGGCGGCGTCCGTGAACTTGATCGCGTTCTGTCCCAGGTTCAAGAGGACGCGCCGCACGAGCGTCCGGTCGCCCTCGACGACGATCTCGCGGGGAGCGGGCTCCGCGCGGAGGGTGATTCGCTTCTCCGCGGCCATCTCGTGCAGCACGCCGATGGCCTCGTCCACGACTTCCACGAGGTTGAACGGCTCGCGGCTCATCCGAAGCCGGCCCGACTCGAGCTGCGAGAGCTCGAGGACCGACTCGATCAGGCGCTTCAGCTTCTGGCTCTGCTCGTCGATCACGGTGAGGAATTCACGCTGCATCTCGGTGTTCGGCGTGCCCACGTTCTCGAGCAGCGCCTCCGCGTGCGTCAGGATGTGCGTGAGGGGCGTTTTGAGCTCGTGGCTCACGATGGAGACGAACGACGATTTGAGATCGTTCAGCTCTTCGGCCCGCTCGGTCGCCTCTTCCAACTGTCGCATGCTCTCGCTGAGCCGCTCGTAGAGGGTCGAATTCTCCAGGGCCGCGACCGCCTGGGTCGCGAGAATCTCCAGGGTCTCGAGGATTTCCGGCGTCGGCCGCTTCCGGTCGACCGGATCGTCCACCGAGAGGTAGCCGATGATCGCGCGATCCTTGGTCGTGAGCGGCACGAAGAGAACGTCTTCCGCGGACCACTCGCCTTCCTTGCGCACGCCGAGATCGGGGACGAACCCCCCCGTGTCCTTCTCGCCCCAGAACTTGGCTTCCTTCCGAATGAAGTAGGACCGGCTGACCCGGAACTCGTCGCGCAGCCACGACTCGAATTCGGCCTTTGGGATCTGATACTGCTCCAGCTTCTGGATCGCGTCGCGATCGAGGCCGGCGAACGCGCGGGCTTCGAACATGCCGTTCCGCTCGTTCAGCACGCGGAGGAGCACGATCCGAAAGTCGGACGCCTCCGAGACGGCGTGCACGATCTCATGGAGGACCTTGTCGAGCGCCAGATTCGAGTTGATGCTCGTTCCGATCTCGAGGACCTTCTTGAGCCGCGTGGCGCGCTTCCGGCTGGCGAGGAGCTCCGTGCGATAGAGGCGGCCCATTTCGTCGGCGGCCTGAGACAGCTGCTCGTTTCGCGTCGCGGCGGATTCGTACGACGCCTTGAGCGAGCGAACTTCGCCGCGGAGCGAGCGGCGGCGGCGCGTCGCCTCCCACAGGAGGAGCCCGGAGGCGCAGAGCGCCCAGGTCAGCTCAATGGATGGCGTCACGGTTCCTTCCGCTCACGAGGGTTCCATCCCGTCCGCTCGCCGACTTGAGGGCCGGCTTCAGAGGCGGCGCCGGCGTAGGCGCCGGGACTGACTTCGACGTGGCAGAGCGGTCAGCCAGGAGGCGCGCCAGTTCGTCGACGACGCGCGGATCGAACT
Organism: Candidatus Eiseniibacteriota bacterium; assembly: GCA_035275245.1. Lineage (GTDB taxonomy): Bacteria > Eisenbacteria > RBG-16-71-46 > SZUA-252 > SZUA-252 > DASQJL01. Next base: position 1,947 of record DATEND010000163.1, on the reverse strand, counting down.
GCGTGCCGGCGCACCGTTTCAATTCGGCGATCGCCTCTTCTTCCGTGGAGGGCTCCCGGTAGGGCCGGCCCATCGTCATCGCCTCGTAGGCATCCACGACCGCGAGCACGCGCGCGGCGAGCGGGATCTGGTCCCGCGAGAGGCCGCGCGGGTAGCCGCGCCCGTCCCAGTGTTCGTGATGCCCCAGAATGATCTCGTTCACCTTGGACGCGAACTCGATGGGACGGAGGAGCTGAACTCCCGCCTGCGGGTGGCGCTCCACCTCGCGTCGCTCGCCCTGCGTCCATCGATGCGTCGAATGCATCAGGTCGTCGCCGACCGTCAGCATGCCGATGTCGTGCACGCGCGCCACGAAGCCGAGCACCTCGAGATCCTCGTCGTCGAGCTTCAACCGCCGGCCGAGCTCGGTGGCGAGCTTGAAGGCGCGCCTCGAGGAGGGCAGCAGGTGGTTTCGACGGGCCCGAATGATCGCCTGCACCGTCCCGTCGGTGGCGTCGACGTCGGCCGACTCTCCCGCCGCGCGGACCCGGTCGAGCGCCATGCCGATCCGCTTCGTCACGGCCGAGAGAAGGCTCAGATCGTCGAGGTCGAACGCGGCGCCGGCCCGTTTGTTGTTGACGTTGATGACGCCCACCGTCTCGCCCGCCACCTTGAGGGGCACGCAGAGGAGCGACTTGGTCTCGTACTGCGGATGATTCATCTTCCGGAATCGACGGTCGGTCTCGATGTCCTCGACGAGCAGGCTCTCGGACGTTTGGGCCACCCACCCGGCGATGGAGTCGCCGGTCCTCACCCGCGTGCGTGCGACCGTATCCGAATCGAGCCCGTGCGCCGCCTGGATGACGAGCTCAGTGCCGTCCGGCGTATAGAACATGAGCGAGACGATGCGCGCGTCCATCACCTCCGCGATCATCTCGACGCAGTGATGAAGCAGCGCCTGCCGGTCGGGCTGCTCGAAGAACGGCGACAAGGATTGAATCAGGACCCGGAAGCCGCGCTGCTCGAGCGGCAGATCGAGGATGAAGCGGCTGCCCCGGCCGATCATGCTCTCGACGCGGATCGTTCCACCGTGGAGTTCCACGACGCTCTTCACGATCGCGAGGCCCAGTCCCGTGCCGCCGGCGCGATCCGCGCCCTCGCCCTCGACCCGATAGAAGCGATCGAAGACCCGGGCGAGCTTGTCCTCCGGGATCCCCACGCCGTGGTCGAGAACCGAGATCCGCACGCGATCGCCATCCAGCTCGGCGGTCACGTTGATCTCCGAGCCGTCGCGCGAGAACTTGGCCGCGTTGTGAATCAGGTTCACGAGCACCTGCTTCAGGAGGTCCGCGTCGGCTTCCACCGCCGGCAGGTCCTCGGGAACCGCCACGCGCAGATCGAGGCGCTTCTCCCGGAGCGCCGGGTCCACGGTGGGCCGGACGTCCCGCACCAGACGGGCCAGCTGAAGCGGCTCGGTCTTGAGGCGCCGCCGCCCGGAGTCCATGCGGCTCAGGTCGAGCACGTCGTTGACCATGCGGGCGAGCCGGTCGCACTCCTCGTCGATGATGCCGAGGAAGTTCTCCTGCATGGCGAAGGACGGGCGGCCGACGTTGTCGAGGAGCGTCTCGGTATAGGCCTTGATGGCGGTCAGCGGCGTCCGAAGCTCGTGGGAAACGATCGAGATGAGATCGGACTTCGCGTCGTCGATCCGCCGAAGCTCCGCTCGGGCATCGTCGAGCTGCTTCTGCCGCGCGTCCAGCTCGGCGCGCGTGCGAATCCGGTCCACCGCGAGCCCGATCTGGTCCGCAAGGAAATGGAGCGAGCGGCGGCGCCGGTCGGTGATCGTGACACGCCGCCGAAGGCCGATCAGGGCCACGCCTAGAAGCGAGGTTCCGACCAGAATCGGAACACCGATCCGTGTCTCCGGCGGGCCGCCGCGCCATGGAATGGGATCCAGGACGGGCTGAG
>DATEND010000162.1:0-2270 GCA_035275245.1 Candidatus Eiseniibacteriota bacterium | reverse complement strand
ATTCCTTCACGCCCGGCTTCTCCATCAACGAGGCGCGGATCGTCTTTCGCGTTCGAGGGGACAGCCCGACGTTTCCCGACAGCATCGTCGTGAACGTCGAGGCGCGGCGCGTGCAAAACCCCTGGACCGAGGGCACCGCGGACACCGCGGGGCTTGGCGTGTCGACCACGATCCTCGACCGCGTGGTCGGCTACCAGGTCCGGGACGTCTCCGACACGCTTCTCATCGTGCCGCTTCCCGCGGCTTTGGTGCGCGATTGGTCCTCGGGCGTTCTGGCGAACGAGGGGATCGTGCTTCGAATCGGGGAATCGTTCCGCGCTCCGGAGATCTGGCTCTACTCGCGCGAGTCGTCCAAACCTCCCGAGTTCCGAATCAGCACGACCAGTCCGCCCCCGGGGAGGTTCTGACGTGACCCGACGCGCTCGCGCGCTCGTTCTCTTCTTTCTCGTTTCCCTCGTGGGTGGGGTGGGGGACGAGGCACGCGCCAACTCGGTCTTCTCGGTAGGCGGCTTGGGCGAGCCCTCGCTCGAGGAGGGGGCCCGGCTCCGCGCCCTCGGGGGCGCCGGCGCCGCCGAGCACGGCGAGCGGACGCACTCGTTCGTGAATCCGGCCTCCATCGCCGAGGCGAAGCACTTGCTGATCGAGGGGACGATCCTCCCCACGTACCGGCGGGTCGAGAGCGTGAACTTCGGCACCGAGACGGCCCACGAGACCGCGATCCCGTCGCTTCGCGCGCTCGTTCGACTGCCCGTCGACCTGGTTCTCGCGGGGAGCTATCTGGTCGGCACCAATGCACACTTCGACCTCCTGCGCGAGGAGACCGCGGGCACCCCGTCCACGGTCCGAATCGAGGGCAGGGGCGGAATCGACCTGATCCGGATCAGCCTCGCCCGAAAGGCGACGCCCTCGCTCCGCTTCGGCGTCGACTACGAAATCGTTGCCGGCTCGTATCGCGAGGAGTGGAGCCGCGACTTCGCCGACACCGCGCTCGTCACCGCGCGGGACACGCTCGAGACCTCGTACAAGCGGCACGGACGATGGCGCATCGGGGCCCAGCTGTCGCGGGGGCCGGTGACCGTCGGCGGCGTCTACGAGACGGCGCGCCGGCTGCCGCTCACGTTCACGCAGCGGACGGCCGGCACGGTCGTGGTGGACGAGGGCACGTCGATCCGGATTCCCTCCGGATTCGCCGCGGGGTTCTCGGCGAAGGCCTCCGAGCGGTTCCGCGTCGTGGGCCAGTACCGGCGCGCGAACTGGGAGGCTGAATCGTTCGAGAGCGACGTCGTCGACTTCCGCGCGCAGGAGCGGTTCTCGTTCGGCCTCGAACGCGGGCGTCCGCTCGATCCGGGGGGCCGCTTCTTCAGCCGGCTCCCGGTGCGCGTCGGCGCGTCGGTGCTTCGGTGGCCCGATCTCCTTCCGGTCGCCGGCGCCTCCAGCGTGTCCGGCGGAACCGCCGGCATCACGGAGGTCGCCTTCTCGATCGGGACGAGCCTCGAGAGCCGGGACCGGGGCGGGGCGATCGACCTCACGCTCGAGGCTGGGTCGCGGGGAAGCAAGGACGACCACAACCTGACCGAGAAATTCCTGCGCTTCGCGATCTCGCTACAGGTGAGCGACGACACCTGGAAGTGATGAGGCAGGCGACGGAAGCCGGCGCCGCTCGCGGCGCGCGGGCGACGGCTCGCCGCACCGGTCGCAGCGATTGAGCATGCGCAGCCGCTCCGCGTAGTCGAGAACGGTGGCCACGAACCACGCGTGCGCGCCGACCGACGGCGAGAGCGAGGTCGTCTCTCCCCGGTAGGGATGGAGTTGTTCCGGCAGCGCCCCGTTTCCCTCCGCGCGCGCCGTGGCCCAAAGAAGAAGGATGCGCGCCGGCTCCAGATCCTGCGCGCGGCGGGAGTTTCGAATCGCGTGCTGGGCCAGCCAGAGCGTGGCGGCGATCCACGGATTCCCCGGCACCTCCGCCAGGTCGGTGCCCACCGACCCCAGCGCGTCGTGCTCGTACCGTGCCAGCCCGCCGACGCCGGTTCGCACCCAGAGTTGAGCTCGCACCGATTCCACGGTGGCTCGGACGCGCGGATCCTCCGGTTCCAGATCGTCGAAGAGACCGAGCCAGAGGAGCGACGCGTCGACCGTCATGTCGAGGCCGCGCGCCTCGCCTCCGCGGTCGATCGATCGGGCGAAGCGTCCCGTGTCCGGCCGGTAGAGCTCGCGCCCGAGCGCCACGGCGACGTTGTCGGCCGCGAGCATCCAGGCCCGCGCGCGCGCGG
>DATEND010000161.1:0-6161 GCA_035275245.1 Candidatus Eiseniibacteriota bacterium | reverse complement strand
CGGAACGTCGAGCGAGGAGCCGGCAACGAGCGTCGCGCTCGTGGAGTCCGGCGTCAGCGCCGCGCTCTCGGCCCAGAGCGTTCCGCCCACGAACGCGAGGAGGCGCGCCGCGCCCGCGCCCACGGGAATCGCGGCGAACGACCGGTCCGACGCGTCGAGACGGAGGAACGTCACCGAGATCGATCCCGACCCGGCGTCGGCCGAGTTCGTCAGGGTCAGCGCTCCGGCAACAACCGTGTCGCCGTCGGCGGCCAAGGCGGCCGGCATTCGGCTCTCGAACCCCGCCAAGAGCTCGCGCGGGGGTAGCTCCAACCGCGTGAGCGCCGAACCGATCGGCAGCTCGGTTCCCGGCTCGGGCTCCACGTTCACCGCGACCATGCTGTTGGCGTCCCGCGCGCGGATTCCGCTCCCGAAAACCAGCATCTCGAAGAACCCGGTGGGCGCGGCAGCGGCGATGTCGACCGTGATCTCCACGGCCGCGGTATCCGAGGGCTCGAGCGTGAGCCCGGGGAGCGGCACGACGGCGCCGGCGGCCATCCCGGTGAAGTCGGTCTGGGTCGCCACAACCGTTCCGTTCCAACGCACGCGAATGCGCGAGAGATAGGTGTCCGGATCGAGCGGCTGCCGGGCCTCGTCGCGGCATTGAATGACGAGCGTGTCTACCCGGACCCGCGCGTGGCCCGGTCCGTCGGGGTGCCGCAGCACCGCCGCGATGGCCGGCACGTCCACGCTTCCGATCGCGAGGCGCGGCGGAAAGCGCGGGGACCCGCGCGCGAGAAGCGAATCGGCCGCTTCCTCCGTCACCACGGTCTGGCCGTCGAGCGGATCGGTCGCGTAGAAGACCGGAACGGCGGATCCCGTTCGCTCGTCTTGCGCGTCGAACAATGACGTAGGGCCGAGGCGGAGGCGCACGGCGCCCACGAGCCCTTCCGCCGCGACGTCGCCCGTGAGGAAGAAGTCGAGGGGCGTGTTGACCGGAACGCGCAAGGGCGGGTTCAAGACGAGCGTCAGCTCGGCGCCGTCGGTCGGGGAGACGACCCGCTCGCCCAGGCTCTGGAGCGCCGTCCGGAACTGGATTCGGTCCAGGTGCTCGGCCATCAAATTCACGGGAAGGCCGGTCGTGTCGAGCAACGCGACTTGGAGCGACGTGACCTGGACGTCGGACGTGATCCCGGTGAGCCCTGGGCTGTCCAAGCGAAGCGTCGCGAGGGTCACGCCGCTCTGGCCCTGGCTGACGCGCGACGTGCCGACCGCCGTCGAGGCGACGTCGAGCCGCGTCGGGCTCGCGACGACCCGCGCCGACTCGGTCCGAATCGGGTACGAGGCGCCCTGCAGGGCAAGCGTGACCGGCCCGCCGCCGATCGCGTCCTCCGCCGAGAATCCGGACGCGCCGTTGATGGCGACGCGGAAGGAAGGAACGGTCGTGGCGCCGTCGATGTCTACGCGGATCGTCAGCACCGCGCTCTCGCCGGGCGGAATCGTCACCGGCAGGGTGAGCGGCAAGTCGATCTCGGCGCCGGTCGTCTCGAGGGCCGCCTTCGAGAGGCGAACGGTGGTTCCCTGCGCGACCTCCACGCGGGACAGGAGCGACGACGGCACGATCCCGACGCTCGCTTCGTTCTCGAGGCGAATGCGCAGGCCGAGGAGACGGACCGGCGACGTCGAGGCACCGCCCGAGTTCGTGAACGTCAGGCTCAGCGGCGTGACGCCCGTCTCGCCACGGTTGACCGCCGGCGGCATCGAGGGGTTCGCCGTGTAGTCGAGGCTGGTCGCGGGAACGAGGACCTGGTGCGTGTTGGAAGTGGCTTCGAGCGCGACGCGCACGGTCCCGCTCGGTTGCTCGACGCCCTGCGCGCCGGCGGAGATCGCGACGTCGCCCGGGCTCGAAGCGGTGAACGTCCAGGCGAAGGTGTCGACCGCGGCCGGGGCCAGGTCGAGCGTCGGTGGCGTCGGGCCGCTGACCGGGTTCAGGCTGCCGCTACCGGTGAACGCGAGCGCGGTCGGCGTGACGCCCGTCAGGGTGAGGCTCCCTCGATTCCGAGCGATGAGCACCGCGCGGACCTGCTGTCCCACCGTGCTCGACGACGTTTCGATCTTCATGGTGACGTTGAGCGGCGAGTTGCTGATCACGAGCCGCGACGGATTCACGACCGCGGCATCGAGCGGGCCGTCGTTTCCCGATTGCATCGCGACGCCGTTCACCGGGATCGCGAGCCGTACGGTGGCGGAGTCGCTCGGCGAGCTGGATACCGTGACGCCGACGAAGTAGCGGGCGCCGCCAACAGGGACTGAGTTCGACAACAGCGCCGTTGTCCACGCACCGCCCGAGAAGATGAGTGGGCCGAGCGCCGCGTCGTCCCCGCCTCCCTGCGAGAAGACGCCGTCGCCGCCGTCCCGCCAGAGCCCGAGGGCGGCGAGATCGCCGGTGCCGGCGCTTCCGTTGTTGACCACCGTCAGGCCGCGAAGAATGTCGGACTGGTATCCATTGCTCGGGAGGGTCACGTCGAGCGCCAAGACGGGCCCCTCGTTCGGCGCGAGCGTCGCCACCGAGGCGCCGATGTTCCGGATCTGCGCGGCGACCATTCCGTCCACGACGCGGCGGATGCCCGAGTCCAAGGGGAAGGTCGGCACGATGTGCGGCGACGACTTGAACGCGACATCGAGCGAGGAGGCCACGTTCGCGGCGAGCGTGTCGCCGTCGGCCGCGTCCACCGCGGAGACGGATGCGAGCAGGAAGAGATGCCGGGTCGCGCCGGCCGGCAGGGACCAACCCAGTCCCGTGAAGTCGGCACGCCCGTTCGAGAAGATGGCCGTGCCCAGCACGGTGTCCACGGCGAAGCCGTCGAGGACGCCGTCCGCGTCGCCGTCGGCGACCAGGGTCAGCGATTCGAACTCGCGATCCTTCTCCGACTGGCTTCCCGGGCCGACCGACGTGTTCGTCACGCGGAGCCCGCCCAGGGTTTGCTCCGTCCCGTACGTGTTGGTCGCGGTGAGATGAAGCATCAGCACGCCGCTCTGGCCCGGCCGCACCGAAGCCGAGGGTTCCGCCACGGCGTTGAACGTGATTCGATCGGCGAGGCTGATGAACGGCGCTGAGGGGCTCGTCACGGCGACGTCGAGCGGCCCGTCGTTCGCGCTCAGCATCGTGAGGCCTTCGGTCGGAGCGGCCGGGATGGACATGCGGATGGTCCGGCCGCGGGACGCGAACTCGGCGACGTCGGCGGTGACGAAGAGCCGAAGGCCGCCCACGGGCACGTTTTCGGAGAGCCCGGACAATTGCCACCGGCTCCCCGTGAAGACGAGGGATCCGGCCTTGCGATCCAACGCCGCGTTGAATGCCTTGTCCCCGTCGTCCACCCAGACGGCAAGGGCTGCGATATCGCTCCCAGCCTGAGCGGTTCCGGTATTCACGAGCGTCAACTCTTGGAGCACGTCCGCCTGGTAGCCGTTCGCCGGGACCACCACGCTCGCCACGGGCTGGTTCGCGACGCCCGCGAGCACGCTGTCCGCGGAAGCGGAGACGGAGATCTGCGCCGCCACCATGCCATCGACCGTGAAATTTCCGGCTGGGCTCAGGGGGAAGGAGTTGCTGGCACTCCCCGACGAGAACGTGACGTCCGAGGAGGATTGGATCGCGAGGTCGAGGAGGTCCCCATCGCGAGCGGCCGGCGTGAAGAAGCCTGCGGCCGGCGCGACGTCCCCTACGGCGAACAGCCGCTCGGATCCACCGAGAGCGTTGATCGTGACGCTGAGACCACTGAACGTGAACTTGCCGCTGGTCGCGGTAGCGTAGCCCGATGCGGGCGCATCGCCGGCATCGAACACCCCGTCACCGTCGTCGAGGTAGAGGCGAAGCCTAGCGAACTCAGCGTCGCGCTGCACTAGTGTCCCTGGTCCGATCGTCGTGTTGGTCAGCCGAAGTTGCGTGAGCCGCGTCGAGAAGAGACCGTTGTTCGTGATAGTCACCGTGAAGAAGTTCACGCTGGCTTGCGCGGGACGAACGGTAACCGGGGACTGGGATGCGGTGATGGATTGAGCCGTGGCCGTGGCTGGAAATAGCCAGAGCAGTGCGGCCAGCCCCATCCCGGCCGAATTGCGGGTCGCGGCTCGTGTCGCTAAGTTACGCATTGGCATATGGTTCCCGTGGCGCGCATCCGGTCCCGGTCGATCCGTGTCTATCGGCGCCGGCGTACTCGTTCTTGAAGCGCAACTTACGGGCCATTTTCGGGGGCTTGAGACATCGAGAGTCGCTGCCGATATCGAACTCGTGAGCGACCGAGACGAGATTCCAGCGATCGAGGAAGAGGGATTCACCCTCACGTCGGGAGAGGTGCGAGGGAGCACCGTGGTGCTGCGCGCAAGCGGGCGGCTGGACGCGAGGGGCGTCCCGATTCTGCTGGAGCGCGCCGCGGCCGTTCAGGCCAGCCGGCGAAACCTCGTGGTGAACCTAGGCGAGATCACGTTCATCGGATCGAGCGGGGTGGGATCGCTGCTCATGCTGGTGGAGCGGTTCCAGGAGCACGGCGGCCTCGTCCGCTACGCGGCGCTTCCGCCCAAGATCGCCGACGTCATCAAACTTCTGAACTTGGACAAGTTCCTCTCGATCGACGCCACCGAGCAGGAGTCGATCGCCGCGCTCGAGGGTTAGCGCTCGCCGGGCCGGGCGTTCTCCGGCCGGAGCCACCGGCTCCAATTCAAGTCGAGAGCGCCCTTCACGAACCACTCCGAGCGCGAGCGGCCATCGACGTTGTCGAGGTTCGAGACGCCCACGTATCCCCCACCGATGCGAAGGTCGAATCCGGCCCGCGGATGGAGCCAGAACTCGGTCGTGAACCGGGAGCGCGCCTCTACCGTTCCGGTCGGCACGTGGTCGAACTCGGGAAACGGCGTCGACGGCGTCGGGCCGGAGACCGGCACGGGCCACGGATCGGTGACGCGCGTTTCGCCACGTTCTTCCCTCCTGAATCCAACCGACCAGCTGAGCTGCTCCGAGGCCCAGTGGCGAAATTCGAGGGTCAGCGACTGCGCATCCGACCCTAGCTCGAAGCCGATCGGCTGATCCGCGAATACGTACCGGTTCCAGGGGAGCACCTGGTTGTACGTGAAGGGCTCGACGCGCGCCCACTCCACGCGAAAGAGCCCGCCATCGAGGCCGAGCGGGTTGTACGTCCGCTGCCCCAGCAGAAAGCCCCCTTGGAACGGCTCCTGATCTCCCGGCGCATCGTCGTCGATCTGAAAGTCGTCTACGAGCAGTTCCCCGTGGATCTCCATGTCCGGCTTCCAGAGCCGTAGATCCGCGGTCAGGCCCATCAGCGTGTTGTCGTTATGGTCCGAGTTCCATTGCCCCGCGTAGTAGATCGAGATGGGAATCATGTACTCGGGCTCGAGCCCGCGATCCACGCCGCCGTACACGATCGTCTCCATCACGCCGAGGGCAAGGCTCCGATTCACTTGCCAATGGATCCGGTGCCCGCTCAGGTGCCGTTTCACGCGGGTACCGGCGGGAAGCGTGTCGCCCGGCGCCTCGGCCGTGGGCGCGCCGAGCACCATGTCGTCGAGGCTCGCGAAAAACGAGGACGCCGTCACGGGGCCGATCTTGAGGCGGAGCCCCACCTGGTCGAGCGCCGGGGCGTAGGCGGAGAGGAGGAGCGAGGCATTCTCCGACGCGCCCCAGCGAAGGTCGTCGCGGCCGAGCAGAACGTCCGCCGCGCCGAGCTGGAGGAGCGCGTACGCGTTCTTGGCGTCGCCCGTCCAGCCGTTTCGCCATGCGCGGCCGTCGAAGTCCGGGACCCGCTCGCCGTCTGAGTCCATGCGAAATCGAAGCCCCCCGGCGAGACCGCGCCCCGATTGGAACCCGGCGTACGGGAGGAGCAGCCCTTTCGCGTCCCTCACGCCGAACCGCCGCTGGTCCTCGCCCGTCTCCACCTGCACGCGCGCCTCGATCCCGTAGCCAGCGGCCCAGTCGGTCGTGGCGGTCGAGAACGCGGGGGTGGGTGGAGGGAGTTCGGGATCGATTTCGGTCTCGATTCGCTGAAGGAGCCACAGTTCGTACGGGCTGTTGTGGGGCCGCGTCGATTCGTCGGCGGCGCGCGCGAGGCGGAGGCTCCGCGCGACGATCGCGCGCGAATAAGGGCGGTCCCCGATCGAGACTTCCGGAAGGA
>DATEND010000160.1:0-3661 GCA_035275245.1 Candidatus Eiseniibacteriota bacterium | reverse complement strand
TGCAGCCGATTCCGGCGCGAGTCGGTGTTTCTCGTCCCGTCCGTGCTTGAGTTCATGCCGTGGCGGCCGTCCATCGACACGACCCACCGGCGGGTGATCCGTTTGCTCAGGCGGCCCATAAACTGGCCGACCGTCGACTTGTTTTCGAAGCCGGACAGGTCCTGCGTCGAGACGTCGCCGCTGATGCTGATCGCAGTGCCGCGCCTGATTCGGCTGTACGTGAGCGTCTGGGACCAGTTCGAGCGCGTGTTGTCCCGATCGTAGATCGTCAGATACTCGGGCCCCGGGATCGACTCCTCCTCGAAGAGGCTGTCGGGCACGACGAGCCCGGACAAGTCCTCCTCCTGGGCATGGACCGGCACGGCGGATAGCGCTAGAAGCGCCACAATCGCCGTGAGCCCCGCGACAACAAGCCTCACTGGCCGCCCCCGTCTGTGGGCGCGCCCGCCGCCGCCCCGCCGGCCCGCCACGCGCGCGCCAGCGTCAGCCATTCCTCGACCGACAGGGATTCCCCGCGGCGCGTCGCCTCGATCCCGCTCGAGCGCAGGAGCTCGCGCGACTGCTCCGCTGCGATCCCGAGGCCCCGCGCGAGCGCGTTCCCGATCGTCTTTCGCCGGCCGCCGGTCGCAGCGCGCGCCAGCCGCTCGGCGTCCATGCGCTCCGCCACGGTCGTCCCGGGAAAGGGACGCGGCTTCATACGCACCACCACCGAGTCGACCTCAGGCCGCGGATAGAACGCCCCCGGCGAGACGCGGAACAACCCCTCGATCTCCGCATGAAGCGACAGAAACACGGAGAGCGACCCGAACTCCTTCCCGCCGGGTGTCGCCGTCATCCGCTGCGCGACCTCGCGCTGGACCATCAGGTAGGCGACGCGCACGCGCGTTCCCTGGGCGAGAACCCATTCGATCGCGGGCGTCGTGATCGAATAGGGAAGGTTGGCCACGACCGTCACGGGCGCCTCTCCGGGGAGAAGCACCGCGAGCTCCTGTTCCAAGATGTCGCCCTGTACGACGCGCGACGCGGAGTGCGCGGCGAGGACCGTCTCCACGCGCTCGGCGAGCCGATGATCCAGCTCGACCGCGACCACGGCACGCCCGGATCGCGCGAGACGCTCCGTCAGAGCGCCCAGCCCCGGGCCGATCTCGACGACGGCGCCCTGGGGATCGACTTCGTCGGCCAGGGCGGCGATTCGCTCCGCCACGCGGGGATCGGTCAGGAAATTTTGTCCGAGCCTCCGGCTGGGACGGACGTCGAGCGTGCGAAGGACGGCGGGCACGCCCGAGGTGGCGGCGGGATCGCCGGTGCCGGCGGTCGGCCGGAGCCGCTGCTTTCGCTCGGCGGCGCGCTCGCGAGCCGAAGCAGGAGCGCGAACGACGCGTCTAGATCCGGAAGAGGCTTCGAGAGGCGGCATCGGTTGCCTCCTCCAGCGCGACCGGCGCCATATCGAGCGCCGCGGCGAGGTGGTCCCGAACCAGCGTCAGGTACGCCGGCTCGTTTCGCTTGCCGCGGTGCGGCGTCGGCGCCAGGTACGGCGCGTCCGTTTCCAGCACCACGTCGCGCACGCCCACCTCCCGGAGGATTCCGGGGAGCGGGCTCTTCTTGAACGTGGCCGACCCGCCGACCCCGATCTTGAACCCCATCGCGATCACGCGGCGCGCGAGGGCGGCATCGCCGGCGAAGCAGTGAAACGTGCCGCCCGCCGGGGGCGGCCCCTCTCGCTCGAGAATTTCCGCGACGCGCTCCCCGGAAGCCCGGTGATGAAGCACGAGCGGCTTTCCGGAGCGCTTCGAGAGAGCGATGTGGCGACGGAGGAACTCCTCCTGCACCGGAGCGGGGGCGTTGTCGGGCCAGTGGAAGTCGAGGCCGGTCTCGCCGATCGCGACCACTTCCGGCTCCATCGCCAGCGCCTCGATCTGGTCCATCTCGGCCGCGCGCTCCTCGCGCACGTCGCACGGATGAAAGCCGACCGCCGCCCTCACGAGCGGCGAACGGCGCGCCAGCTCGATCACGTCGCGGCTCGACGCGGCGTCCGTGGCCGCGTTCACGATCGTGCGCACGCCGGCCGCGGCGGCCCGTTCGATGACCTCGTCGCGGTCGGTGTCGAACTCCTCGCGGTGAATGTGCGCGTGCGAATCGATCATTTCTCGATGCGGGGGAAGAGCGGCTTGGACTCGCCCAGCGTCACGCCGGTCGGCGGTGGCGGGAGGAGGCCGCCGTCCGCCGGAAAGCGCGTGTCCGCGAGCGGCGGGGTCAGCCGGAGCGTCTCCCAGACGAGCGCCGCCTTGGCCGGCATGATCGGAAAGAGAAGGAACGCCGCGTGCTGGAGCGCGACGGCGAGGGCGCCGAGGAGCTGATCCAGTTCCGCGGACTTTTCCGGATCCTTGGCGAGATTCCAGGGCGCGCGCTCCTCGACCAGGCGGTTCGCGCGGCGAACGATCGTCCACGCCGCCTCGATCCCGCCCTCGATCGCGTACCGGTCGAGCGCGACCCGATAGTCGCGAAACGCGGAGGCAATGACATCGCCCAGGCCGTCCGACGGCTCGGCGACGGCGAGCGCGCCGTCGCGATAGCGGTGGATCATCGAGACCGCGCGCGTGAATAGATTTCCCCAATCATTCGCGAGGTCGGCGTTGTAGCGCTCGATGAAGAGATCCCACGTGAAGTCGCCGTCCCGGGAGAGCGGCACTTCCTTGAGCAGGAAATACCGGAGCGGGTCCGCGCCGTATTTTTCCGCCACGTCGAGCGGGTTCACGATGTTCCCGAGCGACTTCGAGAGCTTTTGCCCTTGGAAATGAACCCACCCGTGGCCGAGGACGCTCTTCGGGAGCGCCACGCCGGCGCTTAGAAGCATCGCCGGCCAGATGATGCAGTGGAACCGGGTGATGTCCTTCCCGATCACGTGGAGATCTGCCGGCCAGTAGCGACGGAATTCGCCGTCGGTCGACGGGTAGCCCACCGCCGAGATGTAGTTGATGAGCGCGTCGAACCACACGTAGACGGTGTGGCCGGGGTCGCTCGGAAGCGGAATGCCCCACGTGGCGCCGGCGCGCGAAACGGAGATGTCGTCGAGGCCGCCCTCGATCACGTTCACGATCTCGTTTCGCCGGATCTCCGGAACGAGAAACTCCGGGTTCGCGCGATAGTGGTCGAGGAGCGGCTTCGCGTACGCGGAGAGCTTGAAGAAGTAATTGTCCTCGCTCAGCCATTCGGGCTTCGTCTTGTGAACCGGGCAGCGCCCATCCACCAGGTCTTTCTCCGGGTAGAAGCGCTCACACCCGACGCAGTAGTAGCCCTCGTACTTGCCCTTATAGATGTCGCCGCGCTCGACGATCTTCGCAAAGAGAGCCTGAACGCCCCGAACGTGGCGCGGCTCGGTGGTGCGGATGAAATCGTCGTAGGAGACGTCGAGCCGTTTCCAGACGTCCTGGAACGTGACGGCCATCTGGTCGCAGTACGCCTTCGGCTCGAGGCCCTTCTCGCGCGCCGCCTTCTCCACGTTGGTGGAGTGCTCGTCGTTGCCCATGGTGAATCGCGTGTCGTATCCGGCGAGGCGCTTGTAGCGGGCGAGCGCGTCGGCCGCGATCTTCTCGTACGCGGTCCCGAGGTGAGGGACGTTGTTCACATAGTCGATGGCGGTCGTGATGTAGAACTTTGGCTG
>DATEND010000159.1:0-2069 GCA_035275245.1 Candidatus Eiseniibacteriota bacterium | reverse complement strand
TCACGGAGGCCGTGAATCCGGTGAAACTCTACGAGTACGCCGCGGCCGGGGTGCCGTGCGTGACGACGCGATTCAGCGACGAGGTCGAAGGCTGGGGCGACGCGGCCATGGTCGCGTCGACGCCGGAAGAGTTCGTGGCGGCCGCCCGCCGGCTCCTCGCGGCCCCCGCGGACTTAGCACCGCTGATCGCGTTCGCGCGCCGCCACGACTGGGGCGAGATCGCGCGGCGGTTCGTCTCGGTCTGCCTCGAGGACGCCGCGTGAAACGCCAGGGATCGGGCTTGAGCTGGCGCGCGGCGTACGGGATCGCGGTGCTCGCGGTGCTCGTCTTCTTCTACCCGCTCGTCTTTGGCAGGGTGTTCATCTCTCCGGACTCGGTGGCGCCCGCCGGCTTCGCGAAGATCGCGATGCAGGCGCTCCAAGAGCGCGGCGTCTACGCGCTCTGGAATCCGTACCACTTCCTCGGCATGCCCTCGTTCGGAAGCCTCGCCTTCGTGCCGTTCGCGTATCCGCTCGATCCGTTGTTCGGATTCCTGAACGCGACGCTCCGCTTCCCGGACTTGACCTGGCTCCTCGCGCACTACCTCCTCCTCGCGGTTTCGATGGTCGCGCTCCTGCGCGCGCTCGGAACGGGTCCCGACGCCGCGGCGCTCGGGGCTGCCGCGTTCTCGCTGACACCGAATCTCGTGGCCGTGGGCGCCTTTGGCCACGGGAGCCAGATCATGACGGCGGCGTATCTCCCGCTCCTCCTCCTGCTCTTCGATCGGTTCGCACGCCGCGGATCGCTCGTTGCACTCGCCGGCTTCGCGCTGGCGGCCGCGTTTCAGCTCCTCCGGAGCCACGTCCAGATCGTGTTCTACACTTGGCTCGCGCTCGGCCTCTACGCGCTGGTGCTCGCCATCGACGCCTCGCGCGGCGGCCGCCGCAGGGAAGCCGTCCGCGCGTTCTTGGGCCTCGCGGTCGGGCTCGCGCTCGGCTTCGGGATGAGCTCGTTCCTCTACATGCCGGTCCACGAGTACGCGAAGCTCTCCGTGCGGAGCGCGGCCGAGGGAAGCGGCGCGGGCTTCGAGTACGCCACGTCGTGGTCGTTTCATCCCCAGGAAATGCTGACGTTCCTGATCCCCTCGATGTTCGGCTTCGGCGGGCGGACGTATTGGGGGACGATGCCGTTCACCGACTATCCGAACTACATGGGGATCGTGCCGCTCGCGCTCGCGGTCTTCGGCGCGGTCCGCGCGCGCGGCGCGGTCCGCGCCTACCTCGTCGCGCTCGCCATGGCCGCGCTCCTTGTTTCATTCGGCAAGCACTTGAAGCCGCTCTACTCGCTCCTCTACGACCATCTCCCGTACTTCAACAAGTTCCGCGTGCCGGTCATGATCCTCGTCCTCGTTCAGTTCGCGGTCGCCGCGCTTGCGGCGCTGGGCCTCGAAACGGCGTGGCGCGGCGCCGGCGACGCAGGCGGAGCGGGGAAGGGGCGGGGCGGCAAGGGACGGCGCGAGGGCGGTGCGAAGGGGCTCGATCCCGGCGCGGGCTGGATACGGGGCGCGATCTACGCGGGCCTGGGCGCGATCGGCGTGGTGCTGGTGATCCAGCTCTTCTCGGGCTCGATTCTGGCGGTCGCGTCGACGGCGCGCCAGTGGATGAATCCACAGTCCGCACGCCAGGCGCTGGACTTGGCCACGGTCGATGCCTTGAAGTCGGGTATCCTGCTCGCGGCCGGCTGCGCGGTGATCGCGTTTCACCTGCGCGGCCGGCTCACGCGCATGGCCGCGGCGCTTCTCTTGATCGGAATCACGGCGGTGGACCTCTGGCCCGTGGATCGGAGGATCATCGATCCGCTCCTCGCGAGCCCGAAAGAGTACGCCGACAATTTCACGGAGACGCCGGAGGTCGCGTTTCTCCGGTCCGACTCGACCCAGTTCCGCGTCCTTCCGAGCCGCTGGGACGACAGCCGGCTCGCCGCCTACGGGGTTTCTTCGGTACTCGGGTATCACCCGGCGAAGCCGAGGCTCTATCAGGCCTTCGTCGACACGGTGGGCATCGCGTCGCTCGCTCATGCGCGCTTGCTCA
>DATEND010000158.1:0-18428 GCA_035275245.1 Candidatus Eiseniibacteriota bacterium | reverse complement strand
GTTCGGTGAAGCAACTGATCGGCCGCGTGGTGACGACGATCGCGAAGTGGGGACGCGCCCAGGGTTACTTCGCGTCGGAAATGGACGCGCAAGCATTCGAGGACGAGCTCACCTACCTCCTCCTCCACCAGAAGGCGTCGTTCAACAGCCCCGTCTGGTTCAACTGCGGCGTCGAAGCGAAGCCGCAGTGCAGCGCCTGCTTCATCAACTCGGTGGGCGACACGATGGAGGGGATCCTGAACCTCGCGAAGACCGAGGGGCTCCTCTTCAAGTGGGGCTCGGGAACGGGCACCAACTTCTCGTCGCTCCGCTCCTCGCGCGAAAACATCCAGGGCGGCGGCACGGCTTCCGGGCCGGTCTCCTTCATGAAGGGCTTCGACGCCTTCGCGGGCGTCATCAAGTCGGGCGGCCGCACGCGGCGCGCGGCGAAGATGGTGATCCTGAACGCCGATCATCCGGACATCGTCGATTACATCAAGTGCAAGGCCGAGGAAGAGAAGAAAGCCTGGACGCTGATCGACGCGGGCTACGACCCGTCGCTCAACGGCCCCGCCTACGCCTCGATCTTCTTCCAGAATTCGAACAACTCGGTGCGCGTCACCGACGAGTTCATGCAGGCGGTCGAGGAGGACGGCACCTGGTCCACGAAGGCCGTCACCACCGGAAAGCCGGTCGAGCAGTTCCGGGCGCGCGACCTGATGGACATGATCGCGGAGGCGGCGCACCAGTGCGGCGACCCCGGCCTCCAGTTCGACACGACCATCAACGACTGGCACACCTGCCCCAACACGGCGCGGATCAACGCGTCGAACCCGTGCTCCGAGTACATGTTCCTCGACGACTCGGCGTGCAACCTGGCGTCGGTCAATCTTATGAAGTTCCTGCGCGAGGACAGGTCGTTCGACGTCGAGCGCTACAAGCACGCCTGCGCGACTTTGATCACGGCGCAGGAGATCATCGTGGACAACGCCAGCTATCCGACGGCGGCGATCGAGAAGAACAGTCACGACTTCCGGCCGTTGGGCCTGGGATTCGCGAACCTGGGCGCCCTGCTCATGTCCTGGGGCGTTCCGTACGACTCGGACCAGGGGCGCGCGATCGCGGCCGTGCTGACCGCCGTCATGCACGGACACGCCTACGCGACGAGCGCGAGGATCGCCGAGGTCACGGGACCGTTCGCGGGCTACGAGAAGAATCGCGAGCCGATGCTCCGCGTGATTCAGAAGCACGCGGCCGAGGTCGAGAAGATCGACGCGCGGCTCGCCCCGGCCGACCTCTTGGAGTCGGCGCGTAAGACGTGGCGCGAGTGCTACGAGCTCGGTGTCTCGAACGGCTACCGGAATTCCCAGGTCACGGTGATCGCGCCGACCGGGACCATTGCGTTCATGATGGACTGCGACACAACGGGTGTGGAGCCAGACATCGCGCTCGTGAAATACAAGAAGCTCTCAGGCGGAGGCATGCTCAAGATCGTCAACAACACGGTGCCCGAGGCGCTGCGTCGTCTCGGCTACGGGGAGGAAGCGGTGACTCGTATCGTGCGTTTCATCGACGAGCACGAGACGATCGAGGGAGCACCGGCGCTCAAGGAAGAGCACCTCCCCGTATTTGATTGCGCGTTCAAGCCGAGGAACGGTACACGCTCGATCCATTACATGGGCCATATTCGGATGATGGAGGCCGTCCAACCGTTCATTTCGGGTGCCATCTCGAAGACGGTGAACATGCCGGAGAACGCGACCCCAGAGGACGTGACCGAGGCGTACACGGCGGCCTGGAAGGGCGGCCTCAAGGCGATCGCGATCTATCGCGACGGCTCGAAGCGGAGCCAGCCGCTCTCGACCAGCAAGGAGGACCGCGGCGCCAAGGCGAGCCCGGCCCTGGCGGTCGTGCCGGGCGGCGCGCCCGCTCCCAAGCGGCGCCGGCTTCCCGACGAGCGGAAGTCGATCACGCACAAGTTCTCCGTGGCCGGACACGACGGCTATCTGACGGTCGGGATGTACGAGGACGGTTCGGCGGGCGAGATCTTCATCGTGATGGCCAAGGCGGGCAGCACGCTCTCCGGCGTCATGGACTCGTTCGCGACGGCCGTCTCCCTGGGGCTCCAGCACGGCGTTCCACTCGAGCTCTTCGTGAACAAGTTCGCGCACGTCCGCTTCGAGCCGCACGGCTTCACCAAGAATCCGGACGTTCCGATCGCGAAGTCGATCGTCGACTACATCTTCCGCTGGCTCGGAATCAAGTTCCTGGGCCACGCCCCGGCCTCCGCGACGCACGAGACGGCGAAGGACGATCCACTCGAGGCACACGGCGTCCAGGCGGTCTCCGACGCGCAGCTCTCGCTCATCACCGGCGGCGGAAACGGCCGCGGATCCACGGCGGTCGAGGACGACAAATCCTTCGTCTCGCAGGCGGACGCACCGCCTTGCACCGAGTGTGGTTCCATCATGGTTCGGCGCGGGGCCTGCTACTCCTGCCTGAACTGCGGCGCCACGAGCGGGTGCTCGTGATCGGCGCGCGTGCCGTACGGCGCGGCACTACCGACTAGGACCCGTACGGATTCGATCGAGACCCGGGCCGCCTCCTCACGGGGGCGGCCCGTTCACTTCCCCGGATTGAGCGGCGGCAACTCTCGATGACCGGCGAGCTCCTCCAGTTCGGCCTTCTCTGCTTCGTCTCCATCTTCACGATGGTGAACCCGCTGCCCGTCGTGCCGATCTACCTCGCCATGACCGCGGGGCTCCCGGCGGCCCAGGCGCGCCGCGTGGCGTTCCGCTCGACCCTGACCGCGCTCGTCGTGATGATCTTCTTCGCGCTGACCGGGCAATTCATCTTCCGGTTCTTCAATATCTCGCTCGACGCGATGCGGATCGTGGGCGGCGTCCTCTTCTTCGGCATCGGCTACGAGATGCTCCAGGGTCGCCCGACCCGCACGAAGCACGACGAGGAGACGGACGCCGAGTACGCCGAGGACATCTCGATCACGCCGCTCGGGACGCCGATGCTCTCGGGACCGGGGACGATCACGAGCGTGATCCTCCTCATGAACGAGAGCGACTCGCTTGCGGAACGGGGCGTGCTCTTCGGCGCGATGTTCACGGTCGCGCTCCTGACCTACGCCCTCCTGGTCGGCGGGCAGGGCCTTCTGACCCGGCTCGGGACGAGCGGGCACAAGGTGATCACCCGGATCATGGGATTGATCGTGATGGTGATCGCGGTCGAGTTCTTCTTCGCTGGCCTCCGCGGCCTCGCGAAGGGCTTCGTTCAGGGCACGGGGTAGCCGCGGGCGAAGGCGCGCGAACGCCGGCTTCGCCCGCTAAGCGGCCCCGGCGGCTCCCGGTTCGCTCGGCTCGCGCCGCGGCACCGGCGTCCTCATTTGAGGCGGCAGCGTCGTCACGCGGTCGCGCCACTCGCGAAGGAACGTCGCGCCCGTCGCGAGAAGCCAGACTTGGAGCGCCAGCCCCACGCCGTAGCGCGCGAACCCGCCCCGCATCGGATTGATCGCCGAGCCGGTCGCCGTGGACGTCGCGAATTCGAAGAAATAGACGAGGATTCCGAGCGTCGCGAAGACGGCGCCGCCCCAGCCGAGCCACACCGGCAGGATTCCGCGCGCCGTGGCGGTCGTGCCCGCCGCGATCACCGCGACGAACGTCAGGAGCCCGGCGCACCAAAGCGCGCCCATTTTCCAGTACCAGAACGTGTTGAAGAGCATCGTCGCGGCGCCCGGCTCGATCCCCATGTAGTTCTTGAGGAAGGGATGGACGTAGAACTCGGCCGAGAGGAAGGCGACCCAGAGCGCTCCGGAGACGAGCGCGCAGGAGGAGACGACCGACGCGGCGCCCGAGGAGCCGCGCAGGTGAAGCTGGAACGAGAACGCGGTGAAGGCGATCGTCACGAGCGCGAAGCCCGCTGCCATCATCGCGTGGAGCCACATCCAGGAGCCGGTGTCCTCCTTGACGAGGACCTCGAGCACGCGGTTCGTCTCGTTCGCGGGCGGCAGCGTGGGATAGAGCATGATCGTGAGCGCCAAGAGGAGCGCGCCCAAGACGAAGGCGATTCCCGAGGAAAACTGGATGGAGCGGATCCGTTCTTCCATCACGTCGGCCATCCTGGGCCTCCCTTGAAAAAGTCTCCTTGAACGAAACGGCGACGATCGGCACTCTACCGCGGTGTCGACCCGGAAGGAAGATAAGAACCGAGGGGGGGTGTCGAGGCAGGCGGGACGCCGCGGGCCGTCCGCGTCGCGACCGCCCCTGAGCCCCACGCTCCTCGGCGCGTCCGCCGCCTTCCTCGCGGCGCTCCTCTACCTCCCCGCCATTCAATACGCATGGGTTTGGGACGATTCGCTTTTGATCTCCGCCAAGGGCGCCGGCGGCGCGGCCGCCGAGGGATTTCGCCCCGTCGCGTCGTTCCTCTACCGGGCGGAGTGGATGGCCGGGTACGGCACCCCTGGTCTCTTTCACTTCACGAGCTTGGCACTTCACGCGGTCGTGACGTGGCTCGTGTTCCTCTTCGCGCGGCGCGTCGGGGCGAAGACCTGGGTCGCGTTCGGCGTGGCGCTCCTCTTCGGCGCGCATCCCGTGCACACGGAGGCGGTGGCCTACGTGTCGGGCCGCCCGGATCTCCTCGGGACCCTGTTCGCGCTCTCCTCCCTGCTCGTGATCACGAGCGCGCCGGTCTGCGGCCCCGGAGGCTGCCGGAACTGGCGCGTGTGGCCCGCGTACGGCCTCTTCGCGCTCGCGGCGATGACGGAGGAGGTGGCGCTGATCACGCCGTTCGTCCTCGTCCTGCTCGACCGGGTCGCGTCGCCGAGGAGAACCTGGCGCGAGCGGCGCGTGGTCTACGGTGGGTTCTTCGGCGTGCTCGTGGCCGCGATCCTGGCGCGCATCGGGAGCGGCGCGCCGATGCCGGGTGCTCACGGCGAGGTGCCCGAGGGCACGGCACTCGCCGCGCCGCTATTCGCGGCCTACGACGCGCTCCGCGCGTTCGTCGCCCCATGGGACTTGAACGCCCTGCGATCCCTCTCCAAGTCGCTCGTGACGCCCGGCGAGATGCTCTGGCGCGCCGCGGCCGTCCTCCTGCCGCTCGCTGCCTTCGCCTGGTGGCGCCGGCGCGATCCTACGGCGCGCGCGGGCCTCGTGCTCCTCGTGGTGCCGCTCGTACCGGCGCTCCCCCTTCCGCTCTTCGAGGGACCCTACTTGATGGAGCGAGCGCTCTACTTCTCCTCGGTCGGCTTTTGTCTCCTCGTCGGGTCCCTGGCCGGCGCCCTTTCGGAACGGATCCCCGGGCGCGCCCGTTCGGCGTCCGCGATACTGGTCGCCGCGTGCCTCGTCCTCGCGGTCGTGACGCTCGCTCGGCTTCCCGTCTGGCGCGACAACGTGGCGCTCCTGCGCGCCGCGGCCGCGTCCGACCCCAAGGACCCGAAACCGCACCTTCTCTTGGCGGAGCATTACATCGCCCTTGGCGATCCCAACGGCGCGCTCACGGCGGTTGATCGCGCCATCGTCATCGATTCCGCGAACGCCGACGCCTTCCACAAGCGGACGGCGGTCTATACCCTGCTGGGCCAGTATCCCGAAGCGGAGGCGGCGGCGCGAAAGTCGATCTCGCTCGACCCCAAGGACGCGATCGGCTGGGCGAACTTGGGGGACGCGTTGATGCAGCAGGGAAAGTCGGCGGAGGCCATCGATGCCGGCCGGCGCGCGGTGGCGCTCGATTCCACGAGCGCCGACAATTGGTACAACCTGGGCGTTGCGCTGGGAAGCCAGGACGACCTGTCGGAGGCGATCGCCGCCTATCGGCGTACGCTCCAGATCAACCCTCGGCACGCTCAGGCCGTCAATAACATGGGGACCCTGCTCGCCGCCTCGGGACGGATCGAAGAGGCGCGCGACGCGTACAAGCGCTGCGTCCAACTGAGCCCGATGTCGGTGGAGTGTCGCATGAACTTAGCGCTGGCCCATCTACGCCTGGGCGATCGGACCGCCGCCAAAGAGGAGCGGGCCGTGGTGGAGCGCCTGGATCCGGAGGCCGTGAAGCGACTGGACGAGATCTTCCGCGGCGCGGGCCTGGTCCCCGACGCGCCGGCCAGATCCGTCGTTCCGTCTCGACGCCCGTGACGGCGCCGTGGTACGGTGACGCCCCATGAGCGACGCGCTCAACACCTCCTGGTTCGACCCCGCACGCGTCAATCTCCTCGTTGGCCTCGCGCTGTTCATTGCGTTCCTGATCATCAATATCAGCCGGGCCAAGGGCGGCTCGAACATGTACATCCGTCCGATGGCCGGCTTGAAAGCGGTGGACGAGGCGATCGGCCGCGCCACGGAGATGGGACGCCCCGTTCTCTACTTGCCGGGCCTCGGCGACATGAGCGAGGCCGGTACGCTCGCCTCGATCGCGATCTTGGGCCGCGTCGCCCGCCGAACCGCCGAAATGGGCTGCGACCTCGACGTGCCCGGGTACGACCCCGTGGCGACGACGATCATGGACGGGGCCGCGCGACAGGCCTACATCGGGGCCGGACGCGGTGACGCCTACCGCCCCGGCACCGTCCACTACGTCACCACACAGCAGTTCGCCTACGTGGCCGCGGTGAGCGGGTTCATGCTTCGGGAGCGGCCGGCGGCCAACATCTTCATGGGATCGTTCTACGCGGAATCGCTCTTCCTGGCGGAGACCGGCAACCTGACCGGCGCGATTCAGATCGCCGGCTGCGATCAGGTGACGCAGCTTCCGTTTTTCGTCTGCGCCTGCGACTACACGCTCTTGGGCGAGGAGCTCTTCGCCGCCGGCGCGTTCCTCGGCCAGGAGCCGGTGCAGCTCGCGACGGTCGCGGCGCAGGACTGGGCCAAGGCGCTCGCCGCGGCCATGGTGGTCGTCTCCCTTCTCGCGTCCGCGCTGGGTCACCCCGAACTCGGCCAACTCCTCCAGACCCGATGACGCCCTAGCCGATGCGAAAGGGGCCTTTGGTCGTCACGTTTCTCGTCGCGACGTCGCTGGTCGCGATGTTCTTCATTCCCCACCACAAGGTCCAGGAGGGCCAGTCGGTCCTCCTCAACTGGGCGAACGTGGTCTACGCGTTCGCGCTCATCCTGGGATCGCTGACCCTCTGGGTGTCGCACCAGAAGAAAGTCCTCGCGCGCGCGGATGGATGGCAATACAGCGTGGTGACGCTCGCCGCGCTGTCCTTCGTGACCGTGGCCGGGACCCTTCAGGGCGTCGAGGAAGGCACGCTCGTCAACCGGTACTACAACATGGTGAACTCGCCTCTGGCCTCCACCATGTTCGCGCTCCTCGCCTTCTTCATCGCCTCTGCGGCGTTTCGCGCCTTCCGGGCCCGGAACGCGGAGGCGACCCTCCTTCTCGGCACCGCGATCGTCATGATGATCGGCCGGGTCTCGGTGGGTGAGTTCTTGTGGAGCGGCTTCCCGCCGGTGACCGAGTGGCTCCTCGACGTGCCCAATCTCGCGGCGAAACGCGCCATCGCGCTCGGGATCGGACTGGGCGCCGTCTCCACGGCGCTCAAGATCATCCTCGGCATCGATCGCACGTATCTGGGGAGGTCCTAGGCCATGGGCGCGAAGCGACCGGACGGGTGGGCGGCGCGCCTCATGGCGCTCGACCGCCGCATCATCTTCGTGCTGGTCATGCTCGCCGCGGCGCTCCCCCTTCTCTTCCCCGTGAACCTCCCCATCACGCCCTCGCCGCGCGTCAGGGCGGCCTTCGACACCGTGGACAGGCAGCCGCCGGGCACGTTCGTGCTCGTGTCCCTCGACTACGAACCCGACATCAAGGCCGAGCTTCAGCCGATGTCGATCGCGGTGCTTCGCCACTGCTTCCGTAAGGGACTGAAGCCGATCGTGCTCACGCTCTACCCGGCGGCGCCGGGTCTCATCGAGCGCGCGCTCGCGATCGCGAGCGAAGCCGAAGGGAAGAAGCGAAACGAGGACTTCGTGTTCCTCGGCTACAAGTCAGGGAGCCAGTCGGTGATCCTCGGATTGGGCGAGAGCATCCGGACGATGTTCCCCCGCGATTTCTGGGGCACGCCGATCGACGACATCCCGATGATGAAGGGGAAGAATTCCTACGCCGACTTCCCGCTCGTGATCAACCTGTCGGGTTCGGCGATCGCCGATTACTACATCCGGATCGCCGCCACGCGGTACCAGCGCCCGATGGTGCTCGGAGCCACGGCGGTCATGGCGACCGACTACTACCCCTACCTCTCCTCGAAGCAGATCCTCGGGCTGATCGGCGGCATGAAGGGAGCGGCCGAGTACGAGAAGCTGATGGACATCACCGGCGACGCGCGCCGGGGCATGGACGCGCAGAGCCTGATCCACGTCACGATCGCGTTCCTTGTGATCCTCGGGAACGTGGCGCTCTTCTTCACGGGCGGGCTCAGGCCGGCGGGTTCCGGCGGTGCTCGGGAAGGGACCGGGCGGTGAGCGGCGTCGAGACCTGGATCGCCGCAGGGCTGACCATATGCGTGTTCTCGTTCCTCTACCGGGACAACCCGCTCTACCGCTTTGCCGAGCATCTCTTCGTGGGCTCGGCCGCGGGCTACCTGCTCGCGGTCCAGTTTCAGAACGTGATCAAGCCGAACGTGATCCAGAAGATCGCGGGCGGCGATTTGCTTCCCTTCATCCCGCTCGCGATGGGGCTCCTGGTCCTGGGCCGCCTTTGGGACAAGGCAACCCCTGCCTCGCGGTGGGCGATCGCGTTCTACGTCGGGATCTACTCTGGGATCGCGATTCCCGCGTACCTGCAAGCCCAGATCTTCGCGCAGCTCGCCGACGCCGTGAAGCCGTTCGAGCCGGGGTGGCACGCGATCAACTCCGTGCTGGTCCTGATCGGGTTTCTGAGCGTCGTCGCGTACTTCTTCTTCTCGGCCCCGCACCGTGGAGCGCACGGCGCCTTCGCGCGTGTCGGAATCTGGTTCCTGATGGTCGCGTTCGGCGCGTCCTTCGGCTACACGATCATGGCCCGCGCGTCGCTCTTGATCGATCGCGTGCTCTTCCTGCTCCGCGACGCGCTGCACGCCCTGCCCGCTGCCTAGCGCTCCCGTCCGAGGCCCAGCCCGCCCGTCCGCGGCCTAGCCCGCCCGCCCGTCGCCTTCCAGTAGATGAGACGCCGCTTCGAGCGCCTGGTGGTCGCCCACCATCACGAGGACGTCGCGCGCCTTGAGCCGGAAATCGGCGCCGGGGCTCAGCTCGTGCGTGCCGTCGCGCACGACCGCGATGATCAAGGCGCGGGTTCTTCCCCGGACGTCGAGGTCGGCCAGCGTCCGCCCGATCGAGGGCGACTCCGGATCGATGTAGTACGTGTCGGTGATCGCGCCGGCCATCATCCGCTCGATCGAGTGCATGAGCGCACCGGCCACGTCGCCTCCGCGAAGGAAGGAATAGCCCTCCCTCCGGAGCGCCTGCTCCTGGAACCGGATCACGTTCCCCGGCACATGGAACCGCCGGAGCACGCGCATCACGATCGCGATCGACGTCTCGAACTCCTCCGGAATCACCTCGTCGGCGCCGAGCCGCATGAGCTCCGCCACCTCGGCAACCTGCCGTGTCCGCGCGATGACGTACACGCGCGGGTTGGCGCCGCGCACCTGAGCCACCGCGAATCGCGTCGCCCCGGGGTCGGAGATCGCGAGCACCACGACGGACGCACGATCGACCGCGCACGCGTGGAGGCCCTCCGGCCGCGAGACGTCGCCGAACTGGATCTTCTCGCCCGCCTCCTTCGCCCGGCGGATGATCGCGGTGTCGAGCTCCATGACGACGTAGTTGATCCCGAGCTCGTTCAGGACGCGCGCCACGTTCCGGCCGTTCACGCCGTATCCCGCGATCACGACGTGATTCGAGAGCCGTTCGGGAGCGTGGACCAACGGCAAGCCCGCCCCCGAGACGTGCCCCTCGAGCGACTCCCCCGCCCCGGGGAGGCTCACCGGGCGTCCGGTGTGCGCGCCGACCCAGGACGCGAACCGCATCAGATACGGCGTGGCGATCAGCGTGAGCACCGCGACGGCGAGAAACTGCTGGCTCTGCGATGCCGAGACGAGCCCTTGATCCGTGCCCACCGAGATCAGGACGAACGAGAACTCGCCGACCTGGGCGAGCGAGATGCCGACGATCGCCGCGATTCGAAGCGGATAGCCCATGGCCCGAACGATGGCGGCCGCCACGACCGCCTTCACCGCGATCGTGAGGAGGAACCATCCGCCCACGGTCGGGAGATTGCCGAAGAGGTAGTCCGGTGCGAGGAGCATCCCGATCGAAATGAAGAAGAGACTCGAGAAGAGGTCGCGAAACGGGAGGATCTCGGCGACGATCTGATGCGAGTACTCCGACTCGCTCACGAGGAGGCCAGCGAGGAACGCGCCGAGCGCCGGCGAGAGCCCGAGGCTCTGCGTCAGAAGTGCCGCGCCCAGGCACACCGCGACCGCCATCATGACGTAGAGCTCGCGGACCCCGCTCCGGATGACCGCGTTCACGATGCGCGGCATGAGGAAGCGCGCGGCCAAGAGAAACGCCAGCGCCAGGACGAGCCCGGTCAAGAGCCGCGGCCCCATGGCGATGGACTGATTTCCCGCGAGCGCCGGGATCAGGATCAACATCGGTATGATCGCGAAGTCCTGGAAGAGGAGCACGCCCAGGATGAGCCGGCCCTGCGGCGCGTGCATCTCGCCGCGCTCGATGAGCATGCGGAGGAGCATCGCCGTGGAGGAGAGCGTGACCAGCATGCCGGCGAAGATCGCGCGCGGCAACGTGGCCGCGATGGGCAGCGCCAGGAGGATCGCGGCCACGACCGCCATCGTCACGATCACCTGGAGCGGCCCGGCCACGAGGAAGGCGCGCCCGATTTCCTTGAGGCGGGCGAGCGAGAACTCCAGGCCGATCATGAAGAGGAGGACGGCCACGCCGATCTCGGCCAGCGTCTCGACGTGGTGCGGATTCCCGATGAGCTCCAGGGCGCCGGGTCCGATGAGGATGCCGGTGATCATGAACCCGACGGCCGTGGGGATCTTGAGACGGCGGCTCGGGAGCAGAACGAGCAGCGCCGCCGTCAGCGTGATGACCAGATCTTGGAGAAACGTGTTCTCGGTCACGCGCTAGAATTGCACCTCGAACCCCAAGGACGGGATTCTGGGCAGGAGGTCGATGGTGAGCCGCCGGGGCGCGGAGCCGCCGGACGGCAGCGGATCGAATCGATACGTGTAGACCAGCACGTTCTCGTGGCCGGTCGCATTGATCAACTCGACGTAGAAGTAGCTGCCGGGGAGTCCCCACCGGAGCGGGTGCGAAGCGCGGAGGTCGAGCCTGAAGTAGTCAGGATACCGCGCTCCCATGAACGTTCCATAGCTCTTTGACCAATCGAACTGCCCGTCCGGGCTGGTCCAGGAGACTCGCGTGTAGGCGGCGCCGGTGTGATAGCGCGCGGTGGCGTTCAAATTCCACGAGCCGACCGGCCGCACGTTGGCCGATACCGACAGCGCGTGGCGCTGGTCGAAGGATCGAGGCACCGAGCCTTGCTCCGTGTCCCACGTCGCCTCGCTCAGCGCGTATCCGATCGAGGCGTCCGCACGCCTCGACGCCGGGAGCTTCAGGTAGATCTCGACGCCCTCGGCGCTACCGCGGTCGAGCCCGCCCGAGATCTCGGGCTGCGTCGAGACGTCCTGGAGCGGAACGCTCACGCCGCGGTCGCGCCGCACGTAGCCGTCGATCCGAACCCGCCCGCCGCCCCCGCCCGGAATCTGGGCATCGACGCCGAGGATCGCTTCCCGCGCCGTCCGCACTCGACCGAGGGAGACCGCGAGCCGGTCTGAGCTCAGGAGATTCAGGAACGCGGGTTGTCGGAGCACGCCTAGAGCGGCGCGCACCAGGAGCCGGTCGGACAATCGCGCCGCAGCCGATAGCCGGGGCGACGCGTTCACGCTGCCTTCGTTCATCGGGGGAGTGGCACCGTCCCGTCGAATCGACCACCGGTACTCGTCCGCGGCGAAGTTGGCGCCGACCGTGGTGGAGATCCGGGCGCCGAGGCGCGAGTGGAGTGAGGCGTGGGCCTCCGCCCGGCGCCGGGTCGCCGATCCCTCCGTCACCGCGACGGTCTCCTCGGCATAGAGCCCGGCCTTCATGGATGCGTCGATCTCCTCGAAGCGAAGGCGCGCGTCCTCCCACTCGCCGGCGACGCCCGCTTCGAGGGAGTGCGCCGGGGCGATCGCGAGCTCGCCTTCGGTACGGACGCGAACGGCCCGCGTCAAGTCGTCGTCGTGTCCGGTTTGGCCCAAGCGGTGGCGGCGGTCGAACACGTCCGCCGAGACGACCGTCCGGTGGTGAAGGCGATCGCTGGGCCTCGCCGTCCAGACGGCTCCCAGCGTGAGATTCCGGTCCAGCCCGTTCACGTCCGACTCGTCCCACGATTCGTCGTACTCGAGCTGATCGCGCGAGGCGAGCGCCAGGAGGAGCAGCGACCCGCGCGCGCCGGCACGGAACCTCGCTTCCGCCAGGACGTCTTGGAAGTCGGGTTCGGCCCGCGTGTCGGGATCGAGCTGATACGCGCGGTTCAAGGCGGCGACGAGCCCGTGGCGCGCGGCGACAAGGTACGAGCCTCCGTTCCTCATGGGGCCCGAGGTCATGGCGCGAACGTGCGTCATGCCGGCGCCGATCGACGCGGTCCTTCGCTCGGGGCGCTCGGCGGGCGACTCGATCTCGAGCGCGCCCGAGAGCTGGCGGCCGTAACGGGCCGGGAGACCGCCGCGCTGAAGCCTCGCGCGCTCCACGGCGTCGAGGCTCACGACCGAGATCGCCCCACCCCAGCCGCGGACATGGAACGGCTCGAGAATGTCGATTTCGTCGAGCCGGATCAGCGTTTCGTCGCTCTCCCCGCCTCGAAGGAGAAACGACGCCGTGAAGTCGGAGGTCGCGAGCCCGGGCAAGAGCTGAACGGCGCGAAAGAGATCGTCGGCGGTGGCGGGGAGCCGGCGGATCTCCTCGGTCGAGAGGGCCTGGGCGTGCGATTCGGGACCGGGCGGCGAGGCCCGAACGACCACCTCGTTCAGCGCGAACGCGACCGACTCGAGCGTGAAATGAAGCGTTCGAAGGGAATCCGAGGGCGCGATCGTGAGCGAGTCGACCGCGGGCCGATAGCCGACGATCGAGACCGCGATCCGGTGTGGTCCGGGCGACAGGTCGGGGAGCTGGAACGCGCCGCGGCTGTCGGTCTCAACGACGAGGGCCTGGCCGAGCACGCGAACCGTGGCGTAGGGAAGCGCGGCGCCGTCGTCGCGCGACGTGACCGATCCGCGGATTACGGCCGCGTTCGCCGGAGGCGCGAGGAACGCCAGGCCGAGCGCCGCGGCCGCGGCGCAGCGCGTCAGGCGGCCAGCGTGCGAAGGGCCTCGCCGAACCGCGCGATCTCGGCGAGCGTGTTGTAGTGGCATAGGCTCACGCGCGTGACTCCCGGCTCGGGATCGAAGCCCGCCGCCTGGAGCAGGCGTGGGGCGTACATGTTTCCGTCCCTGGCGTGGATGGAACGCTCGGACAGCCGTTCCACGATTTCGCGCGGCGTCCTCCCGGCGATCGAGAAGGCGAACGTGGGGACGCGCGCCTCCACCTGCTCGGGATCGGCGTCCCCGAGGATCGTGATCCCGCTCATCGTCCGGAGCTCGCGGAGAAGCGCCGACGCGAGCGACATCTCGTACGCCCGGATTCGCTCCATGCCGCGACGAAGCGGCTTAAGCAGCTGGTCGGGCGCCGCAGCCGACGCGCGCGCGGCCGCGGAAGCGCTCGCGGCGTCGGAATCGCCGACGGAGGCGAGATAGCGGAGGGCGCCCGCCATTCCGGCGATCCCCTCGTACGACTGCGTTCCGCCCTCGAAGGCGTACGGGGCCTGGTCGGGGATGAAGAACTCGCGCGCGGGCGCCAAGCGCCGGAGCGACTCGGCTCGGCCCCAGAGAAAACCGATGTGGGGGCCGAAGATCTTGTAGGCGGAGAACGCGAGGAAGTCGGCCCCGAGCGCCTGCACGTCGATCGGACCGTGGGGCGCGAAGTGTACGGCGTCGACGAAGAGCTGGGCGCCGCACTCGCGGGCGATCCGGGAGGCGCCCGCGACGTCGGCGATCCGGCCGATCGCGTTCGACGCGAGCGGCATGG
This sequence comes from Candidatus Eiseniibacteriota bacterium, assembly GCA_035275245.1. Taxonomy (GTDB): domain Bacteria; phylum Eisenbacteria; class RBG-16-71-46; order SZUA-252; family SZUA-252; genus DASQJL01. Next base: position 4,275 of record DATEND010000158.1, on the reverse strand, counting down.
CGATCAGACGAACCGGGCCGGCCCCGTCCGCGACGATCGCGCGCAGATCGTCCAGGTCGAGTCGAGCCTCCGTGCCGCGCACGTTCCAGAAGACCGGCGTGACGCCCTCCCGCTCCAGGCGAAGCCAGGGACCGATGTTCGACTCGTGATCGAGGTTTGTGACGACGACGCGATCGCCGGGCTTGAAGAGCGGGCGGGCCGCGTCGGCGATCGAGCGGATCAAGCTCGTGGCATTGAGCCCGAAGACGATCTCCTCCGGTGAGGCCGCGTTCAGGAAGAGCGCGATTAGCCGGCGCGTCTCCGCGATCTGCGCGTCCACCTCCCGGGAAATCCGGTAGCGGCCGCCGCGCTGCACGTTCCGCTTGAGAAGATGCCCGCGCACCGCCTCGAGTACTTCGTCGGGCACCTGGGCCCCCGCGGCATTGTCGAGGAAGACTTCGCGGTCGCCCGCGTCGCGAAGCGCCGGAAATCGAGAGCGGACCGACGTCACCGGGAAGGCAGGCTCGCTCGCGACGCCCGCTTCCGCCCCCGCGCCCCTAGACACCGACATAGACGTCCTCCCCTTCGACCCTCACCTCGTACGTGCGAACGGCGACGACGTCCACGGCGGGGTTCTTCCCCGTAATGACGCTGAACTTCCAGCCGTGCCAGGGACAGCGCACGATCTCGCCATCGAGAACGCCCTCGCCCAAGTCGCCGCCCATGTGGGGGCATTGATTCTTGATCGCGTAGAGCGCCCCATCGCAGCGGAAGAGCGCGACCTTCGTTCCCTTCGCCGTGACGATCAATCCCTTCCCTTCCTCGACGTCCGATGCCCGCGCCACCTTGACGAACTCAACCACCGCTCCTCCAGGATGTGGCCGGATGTGGCCGTCGCGGGCACGCCCTGATACGGACCGCGCCCAAACGAAAACCGGCGCCCCGTTTCCGGAGCGCCGGCTCAGTCTACCAGTCGATTCGAGGCGCGGCCTAGTGACTCCCGCAGCCCCCGCTGCCGCATCCGCAACCGCCGCCGCTCGCTTCCTTCCCCTCGGCGCCCTCTTCGGTCGCGAAGGAGGAACCGCAGCCGCACGACTTCACGGCGTTCGGATTGTTGATCTTGAAGCCGCCGCCCTGCAGCGAGTCGTCGAAGTCGATCGACGCGCCGGTCAGGTACTGGTGGCTCGCCACGTCGACGATGACCTTCACGCCGCCGGATTCGAACACGAGGTCGTCTGCGGTCGCAGGCTCGTCCGCGATCTGCATGCCGTACGAGAGACCGGAGCAGCCGCCGCCCGCCACGAACACGCGGATCCCCTCGAACGTCCCACCGTTCTGCTCCATGATGGTTCGGATCTCGCTTGCGGCCTTTTCGCTCAAACTAATCATTGGATCGACTCCTCCAGGGAATCCGTCTCGGGTCGGGCGCGTAACGCGTATCGTTGAAGGCGTTTGCTACCATCTAGTTAGATGCGCGGCACCCGAGAGCGGTGCGCCTTTATTCTATCGGTAGATGATAGGCGCCGCTTGAGCGCTCTGTCAACTTCGAGGTCGGTCGGGCGGGCGTCCCTGCTGGAGGATTCGGAGCATGTTCGTACCGCCCGCGCGGGTCGTCGTCCCCGCGATCGCCACGACCCAGTCTCCCCGGCGCAGGAGTTTCTTCTGGATGAGGAGCCGAAGTCCGGTCTCCGCCATTCGCTCCGCCGTCCGCCACCGCGGCACCTCCACCGCGACGACGCCCCACGAGAGCGCCAGCCTTCGGCAGGTCGATTCGAGGGGTGTCAGGGCGATGATGGGCGCCTGCGGGCGCGACTTGCTCACGAGCCGCGCGGAATAGCCGGTGTGCGTGAAAATGACGAGCGCCCGCGCCCGAATTTCGCGCGCCGCCTGAAACGCTGTGTGCGCGAGCGCGTGCGTCGGGGACACGAGCGACGCGCCGTCCGAGCGGCGCGGGGGGCGCTTCGTGGCCGCGAACTCGTCCGCCTCGCTCGCGATCCGCGCCATGGTCGCCACCGCCTTGTCCGGAAAGCGCCCCACGGCGGTCTCGGCGCTCAACATCACCGCGTCGGTGCCGTCGAAGATGGCGTTCGCGACGTCGGAGGCCTCGGCGCGCGTCGGGGTCGCGGAGGCCACCATCGTCTCGAGCATCTGCGTCGCGGTGATCACGAGCACCTCCCGCGCGTTGGCGCGCTCGATGATCCGCTTCTGCAAGATGGGCACGCGCTCGGCCGGATATTCCACGCCGAGGTCGCCCCGCGCCACCATGACCCCGTCGGCGACGTCCAGGATGGATTCCAGATTCTCGATCGCCTCGCGCCGCTCGATCTTGGCGATCAGCATCGGCGGGTGCTGCGCCCGGCGCAGCAGGCGGCGAAGGGCGATGATGTCGTCGGCGCGGCGGACGAACGAGAGCGCGACGAAATCGACGCCCATGTCGAGTCCGAACATGAGATCGCGGCGATCCTTCGGCGTCATGGACGGCGCCGAGAGTCGAACGCCGGGGAAGTTCACGCCCTTGTGGTCGCTCACAGTGCCGCCGGCGATCACGCGGCAGCGAAGTCCGGCTCTTCCCTTCCCGGTCACGCGAAGAATCACCTTCCCGTCGTCGATCAGCACGCGATCGCCGACGTGGACGTCCTGCATGAGGCTCGAGTAGAGAACGGGGATGCGCTCGTCGCTCCCGATGCCGCGCGTGTTCGTCACGAGCACGTTGGCACCGTTCATCACGCGGACCGAGCCGCCTTCGAATTCCCCGACGCGGAGCCGGGGCCCCTGCAGGTCGAGAAGGAGCCCAACGGTCTTCCCGAGGCGCTGCGCCGCCTGGCGCACGCGGCGGACGGCGCGCGTGTGATCCGCGTTCGTGCCGTGGGAGAAGTTGAGGCGGGCCACGTCCATGCCGCTCCGGATCATCCGGGCGAGCATGACGGGATCGGACGACGCCGGTCCCAGCGTCGCGATGATCTTCGTTCGACGCATGCGGCGCTAGACCGCCAGCGTCGCGAGCACCTCGTCGGCGTGCCCCTCGACCTTGACGCGGCGGAAGACGTTCTCGACCTTGCCGTCTCGATCGATGGCGAACGTCGTCCGCTCGATCCCCCAGAAGGAACGGCCGTACAGGTTCTTCTCCTTGTACACGCCGTACTGTCGGGAGACCGCGGCGTCCATGTCCGATAGGAGCGGGAAGGTGAGGTTGTACTTCTGCGCGAAGCGCTGGTGGCTCAGCTCGTCGTCCAGGCTGATCCCCAGCACCACCGCGTCCTTCGCCTCGATCCGCGAGAGATTGTCGCGGAAGGCGCACGCCTCTTGCGTGCACCCGGGCGTGTCGTCCTTGGGATAGAAGTAGAGGATCACGCGCTTGCCGCGGAACTCGCTGAGCGAGACCTTACGACCGAGCGTGCTCGGGAGGTTGAATTCGGGCGCCGGCATCCCGACCGTCAGGTTCTCGCCGGGCCAGTCGGGGCCGCCCACCTTCGAGGAGCGCCGCTTCGGCATCGTCGGGAGTGGGTCGGTGTGCACCTTCTCCACGATCGTCGGGTCGGCGACCTCGAATTCCAGCGTGGCCTGCTCGGCGCCGGACCGCGCCGTGCGGCCCGACCCCATGCCTTTTCCGGATGCCGCGCCCCTGGCACCGCGAGCGGAGGACGCAGCGGCCGCCTCCGGGGCCTTCTGGGTCCGGGGCGGCGCCTTCGCCGGCGCCTTCAACTTGCCGGCCGGTGCCGCCTTTATCTTCAATGCAGATCCTCTGTTCGCAGGCTTCTTCTTGGCCGCTGCGGCCCGCTTCTTCGCGGCCGGCCGCCGGCGGGCCGCCTTCTTCCGCGACGCGGTCTTCTTCGCCGCCGGCTTCTTCCTGGCGCTTCCCTTCGCCTTCGATTTCACGGATTTCGGCCTCTTTATCTTATTGCGAGATTTTGGCTTACGCGACTTTGGAGACTTCCGCGCGCTTCTCTTTGAGGGTTTCCTCGCCATTCGAGGGTCCTCCCGGACATGGTGGAACCAAAGGCGTTGCCGTTGGGCCGCATCCTACTGGCGTTCAGCGGAAGGTGCAAGCAGCGTGGAAGTTGAGGTTCGGGGAGGTTCGTGTCCCGGTGTTGGGTGTGCGGACCGTGCGGAGCGGCTAGTAGCGGACGCGGGAGTAGGTAAAAACGGTCTCCTCCATGGTCGCGGGCGTCGCCACGTTTTCAAAACGAAGCATCACGGGCTTGCCTTGGAAGCGCCGAGCCAGCGAGAGCTTGAGCGGGCCCACCGAAGTCCATCCTTCCCACGACGCGGACTGCGGCGGCGGCTTCTGTCCCGTCA
>DATEND010000157.1:0-6084 GCA_035275245.1 Candidatus Eiseniibacteriota bacterium | reverse complement strand
CCGTCCTGGAAGAAGCCGCGCGTCAAGCGCCGCCGGCGCCGGATCGCGCTCGCGATCGTGGTCTTCGCCGGGCTCGCGACGGCGGCGCCGGTTTTGGTGCGCCCCGCGGCGCGCGCCCTGGGCGCCTTGCCGCCGTTCCGCGTCCAGTGGATCGAGGTCTCCGGGCTTCTCTACCTGTCGCCCGAGGAGATCCGGGCGTCGATCCCGGTTCGGGAGGGGGACAACCTGCTCCTCCTCGAGGCGACCGACATCGACGCGGCGCTTCGGAAGAACACGCGCGTCGAGTCCGTCCGCGTCGACCGGTATCCGGGCAAGCTCGCCGTCCGCGTTCGCGAGCGGAGAACATTCGCGCTCGTGAACGCGGGCTCGCTCCACGAGGTCGACGAGGGCGGGACGATCCTGACGCCGCTCCAGCGAGGCCTCATCCCGGACCGGCCGGTGATCTCGGGGCTCAGGCTCCCGCGCCGGATCGCGCCGGGGGATCGCGTCACGACGTCCCGGCTGAGCGACCTGCTTCGGCTCGTGGCGCTGCTCGAGGCTCCCGAGGTCGGCCTCGTGTCCGAGATCTCCGAAATCGTCGCCGAGGGTGCGAATCGAGCCGTGCTGCGGACGTCGCGCGACCAGATTCCGGTTCTCGTCGATCCGGAGCGCGTGACGCTCTCCGCGATGCGGGCCGTCGCCGCCACGCTCCGCGACGTGCGCGAGCACGACCGGCGCGTTTTAGCCGTGGACGCGCGCTATCGAGGACAGGTCGTCGTGAAATGCGCCCCCGAGGGGGCTTTGGACGAGCCGCCCGCGACCGACGTGCGCGGCAAGGCGTAAAGGGAGGAGCCGGAATGGAGACACGGATGTACGCCGGCCTCGACATCGGGACCACGAAGATCACCGTGATCGTCGCGGAGTTCGACCAAGAGGCGGACGCGCTTCGAATCGTGGGCCTGGGCACGGCGCCCTCGGACGGGTTGAAGCGCGGTGTCGTCGTCAATTTGGAGAAGACGGTGCGCTCGATCCAGCACGCGGTGGAGGAGGCGGAACGATCGTCGGGCCGCCCCGTGAAGGGTGTCTGGGCGGGAATCGCCGGCGACCACATCCGCGGGCTCACGAGCCGCGGCGTCATCGCGGTGAGCCGTAAGGACGCGGAGATTCGCCGGAGCGACGTCGAGCGGGTCGTCGAGGCGGCGAAGGCCGTCGCCATTCCCGCGGACCGGGAGATTCTCCACGTCTTGCCGCAAGAATTCATCGTCGACGATCAGGACGGCATCCGCGATCCGGTCGGGATGTCGGGCGTCCGCCTCGAGGCGGAGGTTCACATCATCACCGGCGCGGCGTCCGCGTGCCGAAACATCATTCGCGCCGCCGAGCGCGCGGGCGTGCACGTCGAGGAGCTGGTGCTCGAGCCCTTGGCGTCGGCGAACGCGGTCTTGGCGCCGGACGAGCGCGACCTCGGCGTGGCGCTGCTCGACATCGGCGGCGGAACGACCGACGTCGCCGTGTTCTTCGAAGGGGCGATCCGCCACACCGCGGTGATCGGGTTGGGCGGCGCCAACGTGACGAACGATCTCGCGATCGGGCTCAGGACGCCGGTCGAGCGCGCGGAGCTGCTCAAGCTGACGAGCGGGTGCGCGCTCACGTCCATGGTGCGTCCGGACGAATCGGTGCGGGTGCCGAGCGTCGGCGGGCGTCCTGATCGCGACATTTCCCGCCACATGCTCGCGACGATGATCGAGCCGAGAGTCGAGGAGATCTTCGCGATGGCGCATCGCGAGATCCGAAAGAGCCATGTGGCCGAGCTACTGGGAGCGGGGGTCGTGCTCACGGGCGGCGCGTCGTCGCTCCCCGGCATGACGGAGCTTGCGGAGCAGGTGTTCGACGTGCCGGTTCGGAAGGGAATACCAACGGGGGTCACGGGAATGGTGGAGGCCGTATCGGATCCGCGGTACGCGACGGGCGTCGGCCTGGCGCTCCATGCGTACTGGGGTGATTCGAAGCCGCATGCACAAGACGGAGGGTTCATCGGACGCATTTCAGGCGGGATTCGACGTTGGATCGAGGAGCTGGTCTAGACCAGCGACACCAGGGAGGGGTGAACGATGTTTGAATTGGTTGATGACGGGATGGTTGAGTCCGGAGCCTCGATCAAAGTGATCGGCATCGGTGGGGCGGGCGGGAACGCGGTGAATCGGATGATCGAGTCGGGGCTCTCGGGCGTGGAGTTCATCGCCGCGAACACCGACGCGCAGGTCCTGAACCAGTCGCGGTGCCCGAGGAAACTGCAGCTGGGCATGGCGATCACCAAGGGTCTTGGATCGGGCGCGAATCCGAGCGTCGGACGCGACTCGGCCGAGGCGGACGAGGCGATGATCTCCGAATCGCTGCAGGGCGCCGACATGGTGTTCGTCACCGCGGGTATGGGCGGCGGCACGGGCACGGGCGCGGCGCCGGTCGTGGCGCGCATCGCGCGCGCGATGGGGGCGCTGACGGTCGCGGTCGTCACGAAGCCGTTCGAGTTCGAAGGACGCCGCCGGATGCAGCTCGCGGAGGACGGACTCAAGGCGCTTCGCGAGACGGTCGACACGCTGATCGTGATTCCGAACCAGCGGCTCCTGGCGATCGTGGACAAGAACACGCCGCTTCGCCAAGCGTTTCACACGGCCGACCAGGTGCTCCACCACGCGACGAAGGGCATCTCCGATCTGATCACGGTGCCGGGTCTCGTGAACCTCGACTTCGCGGACGTGAAGACCGTCATGGCCGAGCGCGGGAACGCGCTGATGGGCGCCGGCTATTCGACGGGTCCGAATCGGGCGTACGAGGCCGCGCAGTCCGCGGTGTCGAGCCCGCTCCTGGACGACGTGTCGATCTCCGGCGCGGAGGCGCTCCTCGTAAACGTGACGGGCGGCGAATCGATGACGCTCCACGAAATCAACGAGGCCGTCTCGGTCGTGGTGGACGCGGCCGGTCACGACGCCAACGTGATCTTCGGCGCGGTCATCGACGACACCATGGGGGACGCGCTCTCGATCACGGTGATCGCGACCGGTTTTGGCAAGTCGGACGCGAAGGCGCGTGCGGCGGCCGAGTCGGCGCGTCCGATGGCGGGGCGCATGCACGTGGGCGCGATGCCGTCCGCGATGCAGGCCGCGCCGCGCATCTACGAGATGGAGGCTCGTCCGCAAGTGAGCCGCCCGCCTGTCGTGGTGCGTCCGGCCCTGGAGGAAGAGGAAGAGCTCGAGGAAGCGCCCGAACCCGTCGAGACCGCGCCGGCGGGAGCCAACGGACGTCCGTCCTTCCGGATGCAATCCGGCACGACGCGCCGTCCGTTCGGCGGCCGGGTCATCACGCGCGACAACATGGACGTGCCCGCGTTCATGAGAAAGCAGATGGACTAGCGCGGGCATCGCGCCCGCAAACGCTGGACCGGGCCGTCCACGGATGGAAACCGGGCCCGGAAACGGAAACGCCCGCCTCAGGACGAGGCGGGCGTTTTCATTTTGTTCAGCCGGCGCTACGTTCCAGAAGCGGCGCCCGCGATCAGGCGGTCTTCGCGCTCCGCGCCTCGGCCGCGCGCATCCCCTTCGTCACGGACCCGGTCCGGATGCAGCGGGTGCAGACACGAAGGCGCTTGGGGCGGCCCTCGACGATCGCGCGAACCGACTGGAGGTTCACTTCCCAGCGGCGCTTCGTAATGTTGTTCGCGTGGCTCACGTTCTGCCCGTGTTGCAGGCCCTTGCCACAGATGTCGCACGTCCTGGCCATCATTCCTCCGATAAGAGCGAGTGAGCCGAAAACTGTACCCGAGGTCCAATGCGCTGGCAAGCGCGAACCGCCGGGTTTGACTTAACCCACGGCGGGACCTAGCATTTCGGCGATGCCCTCGCTCGCCGACCCGGTCCGATTTCTCAAGGGCGTCGGTCCCGAGATGGCCCGCCGCCTGGCGCGTCTCGGGATCCTGACGATCCGAGACCTCCTCTATCACGCGCCCATCGGCTACCGCGACCGGCGCTCGCTGACCCCCATCGCGCGGCTCAAACCCGGAGCCGAGGCGTCGGTCCTGGCGACCGTCGTCGAGTCGAGGCTCGAGCGCCGCGCGCGGGGGCGACGCGACCTCGCGGCCACGCTCAAGGACGAGAGCGGATTCCTCCGGGCCGTGTGGTTCAACCAGCCGTTTCGGGCGCCCCACCTGGCCACCGGCGAGCGGTACCTGTTCACGGGCGCCGTCCAAGCCTATCGCGGCATCGAGCTCCACAACGCCGAGTTCGAGCCGGAGGAATTGGACGGGGCGCACGTCCACACGATGCGTCTCGCCCCGCGGTACCCGCTCACGGAGGGAGTGACCGAGCGCTGGCTCCGGGCCCGCATGCGGGACGCTCTGGACGAACTCAAGCCGGTCACGGACGTCATCACCGATCCGTGGCGCGAGCGACTGGGTCTCACCGACATCGCGACCGCGCTCGAGCAGGTCCACTTTCCGCCGACCACCGAGGATGCGGTGCAGGCCCGTCGGCGGCTCGCGATGGAGGAACTCCTCTCGCTCCAAGTGGCGCTCCAGTACGCCCGGCGCCGCCACCGCGGGAAGCTCAAGGCGCGCTCCCTCCTTGCCGGAGCGCCGGGCATGCGCCGTTTTGTGGCGTCGCTCCCCTTCACGCCGACCGGGGCCCAGACCAAGGCACTCGAGGCGATCGCCGCGGACCTGGACACCGAGCGGCCCATGCGGCGTCTCCTCCTGGGCGACGTCGGCTCGGGCAAGACCGTGGTGGCTCTCGCCGCGGCCGTTCGCGCGGCGGGCGCCGGCCGGCAAACGGCACTCTTGGCGCCCACCGCGATCCTGGCCGAGCAGCACGCCGCGACGGCTCGGCGCTTCCTCGAACCGGCAGGGCTTCGGTCCGCGCTCCTGACCGCCGCGACTCCCGCGGCGGAGCGAAAGCGCATCGTATCGGCGCTTCAGTCCGGAGAGCTGGCGCTCGTCCTCGGCACGCACGCGCTCCTCGATCAGGCGCTCGAGTTTCGCGCCCTCGGGCTCGTGATCGTGGACGAGCAACACCGGTTCGGCGTCCGCCAGCGCGTCGCGCTGGCGGAGAAAGGGGAGGCCGGGCGCGGGGCGCACCTCCTCGTCCTGACGGCCACGCCGATCCCGCGATCGCTCGCGCTGACGCTCTACGGGGACCTCGACCTGACCACGCTCGAGGAGAAGCCGCCGGGGCGGGCGCCCGTCACGACGTCCTTTCTCGACGCCGGCGACCGGTCGGCGGTCGTGGGCACGCTCGTCGAGGAGGCGGCGCAGGGCGGCAGCGCGTTCGTGGTCTACCCGGTCGTTGAGGAGAGCGAGGCGGTCGACCTCAAGGCCGCGACGACCATGGCGGCGGAGCTCGCGCGCGTCCCGGCGCTCGCGAAGGCGGGCGTCGCGCTCGTGCACGGACGGCTCAAGGCAGAGGAACGCCGCTCGGCGCTCGACCGATTTCGCTCCGGCGCCGCGAAAATCCTGGTCGCGACGACCGTGATCGAGGTGGGCCTCGACATCCCCGAGGCCACCCTGGTCCTGATCGAGCATCCCGAGCGCTTCGGCCTGGCGCAACTCCACCAGCTCCGCGGCCGGGTGGGGCGGGCGGATCGACCGGGCCGCTGCATCCTCGCGGGAACAAAGGGGATGGGCGATCTGGCGCGGAACCGGCTCCGGGCCTTCCGGCGCATCGAGGACGGGTTCAAGCTGGCCGAAGAAGATCTGAAGTTACGAGGGCCGGGCGAGTTCCTCGGCACGGCGCAGCACGGTTTCCCCGAGCTCAAGGTCGCGGATCCCTTTCTCCACGCGGATCTCATGGAGGCGGCCCGCCAGATCTCGGCGGAGCTTCTCGACCAAGGGGAGCGCGAGGAAGGCGAGGCGAGGGTCCGGGGTTGGATCGAAGCCAGGTTCGCCGGCGCGGACCGGTTCTTGGGCAGCGGATAATCGGCGGGTAGAAAGCCCGAAAGATGAGTCGGGATCGGCCGATAGACGGTTCGAAGAGGAATAGTTGCCTGCCCATCGGGAGCGAACGGCATGACTATCGAATGCACCGCTTGCCACGCGCGTTACACCATTGCCGATGCGTT
>DATEND010000156.1:0-4364 GCA_035275245.1 Candidatus Eiseniibacteriota bacterium | reverse complement strand
TCTCGCCGTCGCCCGGCTTCGTTCCCCGCGAGGCGCACTCGTTCTTGTCGCACCCCTTCCGGCGATCGCGAGAGGGGCCGATGATGCGCGCCCCCTTCGGAACGTCGGAGAGGAGCACGGTCGTCTCCTTCCCGCCCTCGTCACGAAGCAAGAGCGTCCGATGAAAGATGTCGACCCGCGCCACGTCGAACTCGCCGTCGGGCAGGGTGAGGCGGCTTCCCTGCTTCGGGAATTCCCGGTTCGACTCCTTGTAGAAATCGAGCTCGTAGCGAAGGCAGCACTTGAGCCGCCCGCACGCGCCCGAGATTTTCGAAGGGCTGGGCGAGAGGCCCTGGTCCTTCGCCATCTTGAGGGTGATGGGCTCGAACTCGCGAAGCCACGTGGCGCAGCAGAGCTCGCGACCGCAGGTTCCCACGCCGCCGATCCGCCCCGCTTCGTCGCGCACCCCGATCTGGCGAAGCTCGATCCGCGTGCGGAACATCGCCGCCAGGTCCTTGACCAGGTCGCGGAAGTCGACGCGCTTTTCCGCGGTGAAGAAGAACGTGATGCGGTTCCCGTCCCACTGGTATTCGCAGTCGACGAGCTTCATCTCCAGGTCGCGGAGGAAGATCTTCTCCTTGCACGATCCGAAGGCTTTCTCTTCCTTGGCTCGGTTCTGCTCCAGGCGCTCCAGGTCCTCGGGACGCGCGGGACGCAGGATCGGACGGGGCGGCTGCGGAAGCTGCGACGCCTTCACCCACTCGCTCGTGTGATGGATGCGGCCGAGATCCTCGCCGCGCTCCGCCTGAACGATGACGTAGTCGTCGACGTGGACGGGCAGTTCCCTGGGGTTTCCGTAGTACTCGCGGCGGCGGCCCTTGAAGACCACCTCCACGACTTCGGACGCCGGCTGCGGCGCCGGCGGTGGAGTCGGTACCGGCGCTGGCGCCGGCGTCGCGGACGCGACGGACGAATTCGGTTCTAGCATGTCGTTCACCCGCCGAAGCGGGGCCTCGGTTCGTGTGGCGATGCGCGCCTCGGCGCGCGTCAGGTGCCCAGGCCCATCCTGTGCTGGGCCGATGCGACCGCGTACGCCACGGTCACATTGGATTGCGCGGCCGCGGCGATTTCCTCCAGAACGCGAATGCGTCCCGTCAGCGCGGCCAGCGAGAGGGCGCGGGCGTCGGCCGCGAGCTCCCGCTTCATGTCGTCGTGCGCCAGTTCGACCGGCGCTCCGTCACGAGCGAGCTTCATTCGCATGGCGTCGCGGTAGTAGTGCACCGCAAGCGAGATCGCCGTGAGAAACCGCGGGCGATCGCGCTCGAGACGCGCCTTCCGAAGCGGCCCGACCACGGCCGCCGACCGCGGGCGCACGAAGAGGTCGATGGCCGCGGTTCGAAGCCGTCCGAATTCGGCTTCGTCGGCCGCCTCCTTCGCGGTCCCGTCGAGGGGCACCGCGAAGGGCTGGATCGCGCGCCCAAGGCTCCCCTGTGCCGTGGCCGCGGCAATTCGCGCGACGGGGGCCGAGATGCCGTATCCCTCCCGGAGCGCGGTCGCGATCACGTCCGCCGGAAGCGGGCGGAATCGCAGGTGCAGGCAACGCGACGCGATCGTCGGCAGGAGCGCCCGCGCTTGTCGCGCGCCCAAGATCAGCACGCGGCCCGGCTGGGGCTCCTCCAAAATCTTGAGAAATGCATGGGCCGCGGGGCCGGTCATGCCCTCCGCGCCCTTCACGATCAGTACCTTCCGTCCCTCCGCGCGTTGCGCGGTGAGCGAAAGGAATTGCTTGGCCCGGGCCAGATCCTCGACCGAGTGAACCGCAGGCCGGGAGAACATGGGCGCGAACCAGGGCTCCCGCGCGTAGCGCCGGATCGCCTTCGCGCGACCCTCGGAGCGCGCTTCCTCCGCCTGGCGTTCGGTTCTGCCCTCGATCCGGAAGGTCGGAAGCGGGAAAAGAAGCTCGAGATCCGGGTGGCGCAGTTCGGCAGCGGCGAGGCAGGAGGCGCAGGCGTGACACGCCAGCCCATCGGTCGTCGGAGTTTCGCAGAGGAGTGCCTGCGCGAACCACAGCGCGGCGCGCGTCTTGCCGACGCCGGCCGGCCCGTGGAACAAATAGGCATGCCCGACGTGGCGTGTATGCAAGGCGGCACGGAGAAGCGCGAGCGCTTCTTCCTGTCCGCGGACTGCCTCTTCTCGTTTCATGGAACCCGACGGCTCACCGGAGCCACTCGAGAGGGTTGAGGGCTTCCTTGCCTCGCCGAATCTCGAAATGGAGTGCCGTGCCGATCGTGGAGCCGGTATCTCCGACGCGGCCAATGACTTCCCCCGCGGCCACGTCCCGCCCCACCGGCACGGTGATTTCGGAGGCATGCGCATATAATGTATAGAACCCGCCTCCGTGGTTGATGATAGCACATCTTCCGAACCCCTCGAGCCAGTTGACCCACTCCACCCGGCCCTTCGCCACGGCTGCGATGGGCGTGCCGAACGACGCCGCGATGTCGACGCCGCTGTTGAAGGTCGTCGTCCCGAATCGAGCGTTCTTCTGGCTCCCAAAAGACCGCGCCACCTTCCCGTTCACGGGCCAAGCCAGGCGGCCCTTGTTCTTCCCGAAGTCGCCAAGGAGCGGCGCCTCGCCCGGGGCGCCGCGCTCCCGCGCGATCCGCTGGCGCTCGAGGGTCTCGATGAGGGCCTGGATCCGCTTGCTCGCCCGCACCAATTCGGCCGCCGCCTGTTCGTTCGACTTGGCGTCGGAGCGGATGCGCCGGAGGAGTCTCCGCCGTTCGCCCGTGAGCGACGCGAGCGACGCGCGCTCGCGGTCCGTCTCCCGCTTGAGGCGGTCGAGCTCCCGCTTTCGCTCCTCGAGCCGCGTCTTCGTGTCCTGAACGGCAACCCGCCGGGCCTGGGTCAGGAGCATGCGCTGGCGGTCCTCCTTGGCCACGCGCGCGAGGTAGTAGCCCCGTGCCACGAGATCGCCGAACGACCGGGCCGAGAGGACGTACTCGATGTCCCGGCTCCGGCCGCGCTTGTAGATCTCGCGGAGACGCCACGCCAGGCGGCGTCGTTCCGAGTCGAGTTGGAGCGCGGTGCGCGACAGCTCGGACGTGGCGTCGCCCAGGTCGGAGGAAACGGCGCGACGGCGCCGTTCGAGTGCGTTCAGGTAGCGAACGGTGAGCGTGAGGTTCTTCTCGGTGTCGCGTAGCTGCGCCAGGAGGTTCTTCTCGCGCCCCTTCAACTCCTTGGAGAGCGTTCGGCGCTGCTCGAGCTCGGCCTTCAGCGACTCGAGCTCGCGGCGCTGGGCTTCGATCTCGGTGTCGGCGCCGCGGGGCGCGACGGAGGCAGCCGGCGGCGCGGTCGAGTCGGCCTGGGCGAACGCATTGCCCGGGCCGAGGGCAAGGAGCGCGAACGGCGCGGCCGTTGACGCCGCGAGGAGCGCGGCGCGGAGGAACCGTCGGGCTAGAGCAGCCATTTCCTCGGAAGGGTCGCCACGGCGATCCAGCTCCCGAGGAGGCCGAGAAGCCCGCTTATGGCAACGAACGCGGCCAAGGTCGGAAGAGGCAGGAACTGGAGACGGAAGAGACCGTCCGCGAGCGAGTCGTTGATGGCGCGCGCGATTCCGATCGTCAAGAGCGACGAGAACGCGGCGAGCACGAAACCTTCGACCAGGTACGGCGCCTCGTTGAACAGGAATCCGCCCCCTAGAGAGCGGACGAGATGGATCGACTCGAGACGCGTTTGCACCGAGAGTCGCGTCGTGGCGCCGACCACGAAGAGAACCCCGAGCAATACGATCAACCCAAGCGCAGCGCCGATCTGGCGGAGCGTGCCGACGACCTGCTCCGCGCGAAGAACCCATTCGCCGGCATAGCGGACGTCCTCGACGTGCGGGGCGGTTTCGGCTTCACGGGCGATGTTCCGGATTCCGTCGGCGTTTCGATATCCGGGCGAGGGCCGAATGACGTACGTCGCCGGAAGCGGGTTCGACCCGACGGCCTGCACCAGCGCTTCATCGGCGACGTCGGCGCGGAACGTTTCCCACGCCTCCTCCTTGCTGATGTAGCGAAGGCTGTCGACCCCTGGGATCGATTGAAGCGCGTTCGCCACCTGCGCCTGTTCCGTGCGCGAGATGCCCTCGTTCAGGAAGACCGAGATCTCTTCCCGCGATTCGAGCTGGTCGGTGTAGTGGTCCACGCTCTGAAGCATCATCATGAAGAAGAGAAAGATGAGAAGGATCGACGACATCGAGATGACGCCCGTGATGCAGAGCGTGCGATGCTGGTTGAGTCCGCGCCAGAGCTCGCGGAGGACGTAACGGATCGCGCCGCTCACGGCTGGGGCCCCGCCTCGAACGGAGGCTCCGGTGGTGCCGGCGGAGTCGGCGGAGG
>DATEND010000155.1:0-2622 GCA_035275245.1 Candidatus Eiseniibacteriota bacterium | reverse complement strand
GAGATGGCGAGCCGCCTCGGGAATTTCGCGCTCCTCTCGGTTTCCTGCGCGAACCTCGGGATCGTCTATCTGAAGTCCGGCCAGTGGGACGAGGCGCGGGAGCACTTCGATCGCGCGCTCGTTTCCTACGTGCAGATCGGCCGCGATTCGGGCGTCGCCCGGACGCGCATCGGCCTGGCCACGATCGCCACGTTCCGCCACGAGTTCGCGGCCGCCGCGGCGCACCTCGACGCGGCGTCGCAGATCACGGCGCGGCTCGGCGCGTCGCGCGAGCAGGTGCTCTGCCTCTTCAGCCAAGGCGAGCTGAACCACGAGATGGGCCAGGTGGACGAGGCGCTCGGCATGTACGACCGCGCGCTCCAGATGGCGTGCGAGATCGCGCCGGAAGGCGACATGGTGCACGAGCTGCAACGGCGCCGCGCGGAAGCGCTCGCGGCTCGCGGCGACCTGCCCCAGGCGCTGATGGCGGCGGAGGACGCGCGCGACCGGGCGGTCCGGCTTCAAGACTCGCTCGAGGAGGGTGCCGCGCGCCGCGTGCTCGCCTCCATTCACACGCAAGAGGGGCGGCTTCCGGAGGCGAACGCGGAGGCGCGCGAGTCGATTCGCGTGCTCGAGGGCATCCACGAGCGCTTCGAGCTGGCCCGGGCGTACCTCGATCAGGCGCGGCGCATGCCGACGGGCGGCGACCCAGAGCGGATGCGTGACGCCCAGAATCTCGCGTTCAAGGCGATGTATCTCTTCGAGCAGCTCGGAACGGACGACTCGCTACGGGCCGCGGAAGGACTCCTGCGCGAGCTGAACGCACCAGCCTGGCTCACAGCGCCGCGGTCGGTCAGGCGCGAGCAGACGGCAGCCTCCTCCCAGGCGCAGGACATCGCGCGGGCGCACGGGATCATCACCCAGAACACGCGCACCCTCGAAGTGGTGCGGAAGGCGTCCGAGCTTCTCTCGACGCCGGCGCGGGTCCTGATCCAGGGCGAGACCGGAGCGGGGAAGAACCTCCTCGCCTACATGTTCCGCCAGTTCGAAATCGAGCGCGGGCGGCCCTTCGTGGAGGTGAACTGCACGAGCCTTCCCGGGGACCTGGTCGAGAGCGAGCTCTTCGGTTACGTCCGGGGCGCGTTCACCGGCGCCGCGATCACGAAGCGCGGGATCTTCGAGGAAGCGGACGGCGGCTCGATCTTCCTCAACGAAATCGGCGAGCTCTCCGAGCGGACGCAGGTGAAGCTCCTCCAAGTGCTGGACGACGGCACCTACCGCCGGCTCGGCGAAGTGCGGGCGCGCCGCCTGAACGTTCGGATCATCTCCGCGACGAACAAGGATCTCGACGCCGCGGTGAAGGCCGGCTGGTTCCGCGCCGACCTCTTCTATCGGTTGGGCCAGGTGTCACTCTCGCTGCCGCCTCTTCGCGAGCGGCGCGAGGACATCTCGCTCCTCATCCGGAACTTCCTCGACGAGCTGGCCGCGCGCGAGGGACGCCAGGTCGTGCTGGCCGAAGACGCGCTCGAATACCTGATCGCGCTCCCATGGCTGGGCAACATCCGTGAGTTGAAGCACAAGATCGAATCCATCTTCCTGTGCGCCGGGCGGCAGGAGCTGGTGGACCGCGCGGCCCTGATGAAGCTCCTCTACCCGGGGGGCGCTCCGGCCGGGGAAGCACTGGCGACGCGGGGCCTTCGGAGCAAGGTCGATCTTCTGAAGCGCGAAGAGATCCTGGCCGCACTCTCCCGGAACGCCGGCAATCGGAGCCGCGCCGCGCTCGAGCTGGGAATCACCCGCCGGCATCTGATTCGCCTCCTGAAGCAAATCTACTAGCCGCCTCGACGTTCCCGTCTCCCGAAGGCCTCTCGCAGAGCCCTCGCCGTGTGACATTCAGGTCCCCCATACGCCCTCCGTCTGTGACATCGAGGCAGTTTGCTGCGCCGGATGGGGTTAAGTTCAGGCTGGGCTGTCAAAGTGGGACATCCATGTCACATCGAGTTTGTACGTGGGCCTCGAGCCACGTGAAATGTGGATGAACTATCCACACCGTAACTCTTGAAGTGCCAATGATATTCAGCGAAATCCGCGATTCGGCCCGATCGGACCAGATCCGGGCATGGCCGATGCTTTTAGGCTGTAGCGTCCGGCCGTTGTTTCGGGGGGTCGGAAGAAATCAGATTGGAGCGGGCCGCGGAGGATGGGGAGCTCTCAGGAGATGCCAAGGCCAGGGCAAACCATACTCTCTCCGAGTCCTCATGGACATAAAGGCTCCTAGACTGACGCTATCTGGGTGCCTCATCCATCCGCGGCTCCGTTTTATTAGACACAAGAGCGTTGATCCAGGACGGGTCCCCCCCATCCACATTGCTCCGCAGCTTAGCCCGACACCTCGTGTTCGCCATCCGTACCCGTTTTGCCGGAACCGCCTGGAGGCAGCTTAGGGCGGACAAGAAGCTCCCGTTCCCGCGTGCAGATCGCTTGACCCGGTTTTCCGCGGCGGGGCTTCGAGACGAACTTTCGTTCCGTGTAGATCACTGGGACCCGTGCCAGCTTCCTCGCCTTGCTGTAGAAGGCCGCGATCGAGGCGGCCTCCTCAAGCGTCCGGGGCTTGGGTATCGCGTTCCGCGACGGGCGGCGAAG
>DATEND010000154.1:0-2986 GCA_035275245.1 Candidatus Eiseniibacteriota bacterium | reverse complement strand
ACCAAGTCCGGGCGCGCATAGCCCAGGTTGACGCAGAAGGCGCCCGACGTGGCGTCGAGGAAGCGTCGCCCGGCAGCGTCCCACACGTGGAGGCCCTCGCCGCGCGCGAGCGTAGGTCGCACGGAGGCTGGCGTGGAGCTAGGCGACGGCGTGGAACCGGAGGGAATCACAGGAAGAAGATGGCAGGCTTTTCGGCGGGAGGCCAGCGCGCTCCGTGGCGCGCCGGGGTACGGACTAGGGCCGGCTCAGCCCGACGTCGTTGCGGCGAGGCGCGCGGCGGCGCGTCCAAGCGCGGAAGTCTGCGTCGATCCGAACCGCTTGGCCGAGGTAAGGAGAAGGCAAGCCTCCGCGCGGGAAAGGTGCTCCTTCGACTGAGCGACCTTCTCGAATCCGGCGTCGAGGCCGTACACCGGGGCGACCGGCTTCACGCTCCGCCGCTTGACCCGCGGCTTCTTCGTGGCTCCCGCTCCCTTCGCTTTGGCGGCCCTGAGGGCGCGCGCGTACTCGGCGTCGGCCGCCTTCCGCTTCTCGAGCGTCTCTCGGGCCGCAACCTCCCGCGCTTCGCGTTCGGCACGCAACGCCGCCTCCTGGCCCGCGAACGTTCGATTGAAGTCGCGGCAGACCTGCTCGGCCTGAATGGCGCCGAGGTTCAGTCCCTTCGCCGGGCACTTGTCGAGGCATCGGAGCAGGATCTCGAGCGCGTCGGAGCGCGAGAGGCGATCGCCGGCGCTCTTGCCTCGCTCGGCCTGGGCATCGAGGATGCCCGCGTCTACGAGAGCATCCACCGCCGAGCCGTGGGCCCGCCCGGTGAACGGGGTGCCGAGACGGAACGCGACCAAGAGGGCGCGATAATACTCGCCGCGCGTGACGGGACGTTCCGGGTCGAAGCGATTCAGGTCGCTCGTAAAGATACCGTCCCGGGCCGCGGCCAGGGCGTAGCGCGCTTCCCAGCTGCCCGGGGTGAGGTCATCGAAGTGCCGGACGTGCTGTTCGAGGAACGCCACCGGATCGACGGTCTGGAGCCGGGCGAAGGAGCGGTACTCGACCGTCGGCTCCACCTCCGCCTCCACTTGCTCGTCCTCGTCGTGGGATTCGGTCGACTCCTCCTCGGGCAGCGCAGGAAGCGTCTTTCGAATCTCGAGGTGAAGGTGGGCGGAGCTGGCGCGACCGGTTCGTCCGACCTTGCCGATCGGCTGGGCGGCCGCCACGACGTCGCCCTTCTTCACGAGCACGGACTTCGGGGCGAGATGCCCGTAGAGCGAGTGCACCGTCTGGCCGTTCGGAAGCGTGTGTGCCACGACGACGTAGTTGCCCCAGCCGGTCCGCCACTTCCACGAGTTCCGCGTCCGCGTGACGGTCTTCGTCACGCGCTTTCCGTTCACCACGGAGGCGACCTTCACGCGCTGCTTCTTGCGCACCTTGATGCGCGCGCTCGCGTCGGCCACGACCACGACGCCGCTCCCGATCGAACGCACGGTGGCTCCGCCCCGGCCGCTCGAGAGGTCGACGCCCAAGTGCACGCGCTGAAGCTTCCGGCCGCGGCGCACCAAATAGGAGTCGGAGATCTTGAACCCGAGGGGTTCGCTGGGATGGGCTTTCGTGAAATCGGATTCGTCGCCCACCGGGTAGACGAAGGCTCCCGCGACGGGGGCGTCGCCCTGCGCTTCGGCGATGGAGACGGTCGCGGCGAAAACGCACGCGATGCCGAGGATCAGCGCGGCGAGGAACCGGGCCTGGGCCGAGGAGGGCCGAAGGCGCGTCTCCGTGCTTTGCCGCGCTGCCCGCACGCTCTAGTCGGTCTCCTGAAGGGCGCTGGTGGCCGGGATGGTGATCGGGGTCGTGACGGCCGGCATCAGGCCGAAGCGAAACGTCCAGTCGAGAATCCGGCGCGCCTCGGCGAATCGAAGCGCATTGCTCGGGGCGCCGAGGACGACGGCGGTGATCTTCTCGCCTTTCTCGGTCTCGATATTGGTCACGAGGCAGTAACCCGCTTCGTGGATGAAACCGGTCTTGCCCGCGGTGACGCGCCACTTGCTGCGAAGCAGACGGTTCGTGTTCACGAGCCGGTGGATTTTCCGGTTGCTCGTGAACTCGTAGGATTCCTTCTGCATGATCGCGCTGACGATCTCGCTCAACGAGGCCGCCCGAAGAAGGCGCGCGCACGCCTGCGCGGTGGCCACGTTCTGCTCGCTCAGGCCCGTGGGTTCGACGAAGCGCGTGCCGGTCAGGCCGAGCGAGTCGGCCTTGAGGTTCATCCGGTGGACGAATTCCTCGCGCGAGACGCCGCAGGTGCGGGCGAGCGCCTTCGTCGCCACGTTGTCCGAGGACATGAGGGCGGCGTGGATCAGGTCGCGAACGGAGATCTCCTCCCGCGGGCGGATCCGGGAACGGCTCGAATTCTTCACGTCCTCGGGCACGATCTCGACGACCCGGTCCCAGGCGGGGTTCGTGTCGAGGAGGACCATGACCGTGATGAGCTTCGTGAGGCTCGCGATCGGGTACACCCGCTCTGGGTTCTTCTGGAAGAGAACGCGACCGCTCCCGACGTCCTCGACGTACGCTGCCTTCACGTGGAGGCGTGGGATGCCGCTGGCGGTGACCTCCGGAAGCCGGAGGGCCCTGCGGCGTTTCCGAACGGGCCGGCGCCGCTTCTGCGTGGAAGCCTTTGCGCTGGTTGCCTTTAGCTTGGTTCCGGCCGATTTGGAAGAGGCGGCGGCGTTGCTCTTGCCCGCAAATAGAGGCGTACCAGCGAGTAACAGCATTGCGAGGGACCAGACCGAGAGGCGTTTTAAGCGTTTCTTCATGGAGTTTTCTGCCCTCATCCGTGAGTTTCCCTGAGTTGGGATCGAAGGGGACAAGGAGTTGTCCCCTCCAGGGTTATCGGATTGGGCAGACCGAACTGAAGCGGAAGTTAGGTCTGAGCGGCCTGGGGGCGCGCACGTCCAGTGCACACCCAGGTTAGCACACTCCGGATGCCCTGTCCACC
>DATEND010000153.1:0-2234 GCA_035275245.1 Candidatus Eiseniibacteriota bacterium | reverse complement strand
ATCGATTCGGTCATCGCCACGGCCCCGCCGAACATGCGGGACCAGTTCACGACGCCCGACGCGTATCGGAACCTAGTCGATCGGGTGGTCACCGAGGAAGCCGTCTATCAGGCGGCGAAAGCCTCCGGCGCGGACAAGGATCCCGCGTACCTCTCCGAGCTCGGGCGAAGCGCGCGCGAGATCCTGCTTCGGCGCTACTATCAGGGGAAGCTGGCCTCGATCCCGCCGCCTCCGGACTCCGATATCCAGGCCCACTACGACGCGCACAAGGAGGAGTACGTCATCGCCCCTCGCGCGCGCGTCCGGCACATTCAGCTCGCCACCCGCGCCAAGGCCGAATCGGTGCGCCGTCAGCTCCTGAAGGGCGGTCTCTGGGATGCGATCTGCCGGACCCAGTCCACCGACGCGGCGACGAGGAAGGACGGCGGCGTCCTGGGCTTCGTCACGCCGGAGGTCGAATACGTGCAGGGGATCGGGAAGTCTCCGGCGATCGTCGCGGCGGCCTTCGAGCTCAAGGAGGGAGACATCTCGAAGCCCTTGAAGAGCGACAAAGGCTGGCACTTGATCCGGGTCGAGAGCGTCGAGCCGCGGAGCTACCAACCGCTCGCCGCGGTCCGGGCACAGATCGAAGGACAGCTCGCGACCGACCGCGAGACCGCCTACTCGCGCGCGCTCCTCGATTCGCTCAAGGAACAGGCGAACGCGACCGTCTTCGCCGATTCGATCGAGGCGGCGGTCCGCCCCGAGAAAACGCCTCAGGATTATTTCAAGGAGGCTCAGGCCGCGA
Organism: Candidatus Eiseniibacteriota bacterium; assembly: GCA_035275245.1. Taxonomy (GTDB): domain Bacteria; phylum Eisenbacteria; class RBG-16-71-46; order SZUA-252; family SZUA-252; genus DASQJL01. The sequence continues at coordinate 1,447 of DATEND010000153.1, read as the reverse complement.
CCTCGCCCACGCAACGGATCGATCTCTACCGCACCATGGTGAAGCGTTTTCCGAACGACTCGGTTACGGTGCAGGCCGAGTTCATGATAGGGTTCACGTACGCGGAGGATCTGGGAGACACGGATCGGGCGCGCGAGGAGTTCGTGAAGTTCATCGAGCGCCATCCGAACCACGAGCTCGCCACTTCCGCGAGGTGGATGATGGAGAACATGGACAAACCGGCCCCCGACCTGGATGACGCCGGCGACGCCGGACCGAACGGCGCGGCGCCCGACACGACGGGTGTGACTCCGCGCAACCAGGGGTCTCAAGGATCGCGATGAGCATGATTCCCGTTCGCGTCGGCGGACTCGCCATCGACGAGCGGTCGAAGAACCCGGTCGTCCTGCTGCAGGAGATCGAAGGGAACCGAGTCCTCCCGATCTGGATCGGCCCCATGGAAGCGGGGGCGATCCACAGCGAGCTCGTGGGCAAGAAATACCAGCGCCCCCTCACCCACGATCTCCTCGTCACCGTGATCGAGGGCCTGAACGGCCGCGTCTCGCGCGTGGTGATCACCGACCTCAAGGACTCGACCTTCTTCGCGAGCATCTACCTCGACGGGGGAAACGGCGCCGTGGCCATCGACGCGCGTCCGAGCGATTCGATCGCCATCGCGCTTCGCTCGCGCGCGCCCATTTTCATCATGGATTCGCTCTTCGACAAGACGACCGAAGCTCCGGCCGCGGCGACCGAATCCGTCGACGACAAGTCGCCGGAGGAAAAGGCGGAGGACCTGCGCCGGACGCTGGAAGACTTGAGACCCGAAGACTTCGGAAAATGGAACCCCGAGGAGCTCTAGCGTTGGTCGAAGGACGGCCGCGCGGGTGATCGCGCCGCTCTTGGGTCGCACGCCGGTCATTCCTGCCTCCGCATTCGTCGCGCCCACCGCGCTCGTGGTGGGCGACGTCGTTTTCGGCGACGAAGCGAGCCTCTGGTACGGCGCCGTCGCCCGCGGCGACGTCGGACCCATCCGAATCGGCGCGAGGACGAACGTCCAGGACCTCTGCGTGCTCCACACCACGAACGGCCGGCCGGGCCTCTTCGTCGGCGAAGAGGTGACCGTGGGGCACCGCGTCATCCTTCACGGGGCCACGGTACGGGATCGCTGCCTGATCGGCATGGGGTCCATCCTCCTCGACGATTGCGAGATCGGCGAAGAGTCGCTCGTCGCGGCTGGAAGCGTCGTCCTCGAAGGAACGAAGGCGCCGCCCCGGTCCTTCCTGGCCGGCGTGCCGGCGCGCGTGAAGGGCCTGATTCCCCCGGAGGTCTTGGGCCGCCTTCGGGCGTCGGCGGAATCGTATGTCCTCCTCGCGCGGGCGCACTTAGCACTCCATGCGTAGCCGCCGCGCCGGATCGGCGCTCGCGCTGGCGCTGGCACTCGCGGCGGCCCCGGCTCACGGCCAGG
>DATEND010000152.1:0-3906 GCA_035275245.1 Candidatus Eiseniibacteriota bacterium | reverse complement strand
TCCTTCGACGTACGCGAAACCTCGCTCGGTGCCGCTGAGTCCGGGCCTTCGCTGGGCGAGGCATCGCCCGCCCGGAAGTCGAGCAGCGTGGCCGCGAACTTCACGAGCCGGGCGGAAGTTCGGGGCTCGGAGCCGGATTGCGAGGACTTCCGATCGACGAAATTCCGGCCGCTTCCGGAGACGATCCGCGAGGTGGAGGAGATCGCCGCGTTCTGGCCCGATTCGTCGCGGCGTTTGGTCCTCACCGGAACGATGGCGGGGGAGGCAGCGCTCAAGGCGCACGCGCCGGGGCGCCGCGTGCTGCACCTCGCCACGCATGGATTCTTCCTCGACGCGAACGAGTGTGCGTCGTGGAAACCAGGCACGCGAGGGACCGGCCACGTCCGAGGAATCGGAGGTGTCCAGCCAGCGAAAGCGCGCCCGGTGCCGTCGCGGTCGTCCCGCGGCGGTCCGCTCCTTCTGTCCGGTCTTGCGCTCGCGGGCGCGAACCTCCGCGCGACGACGAGACCAGACCAGGAGGATGGCATCCTCACCGCGCAGGAAGTCGCTTCCCTCGATCTGTCGAGCGTCGAATGGGTCGTGCTGTCCGCGTGCGACACCGGGCTCGGCCATCTGCAGTCGGGGGAAGGCGTGCTTGGGCTGCGCCGCGCGTTCCAGATCGCGGGCGCCTCGACCGTGATCATGAGCCTCTGGGAGGTGGAGGATCGCGCGGCTCGCCGATGGATGAGCGCACTCTACGAGGCTCGGCTCAAGGGCCACGCGGGGACCGCCGATGCCGTCCGCCAGGCGAGCCTCGCCGTGCTTCGGGAACGTAGGGCCCAGGCCCGAAGCACGCACCCGTACTACTGGGCCGCGTTCGTCGCCGCAGGCGACTGGGATTAAGGGGGAATCTCATGGGAAAGAAGTCGAAGAAGCGCAAAAAGGCGAAGAAGAACAAGCTGAAAGAGAAACTCTGGTGCACCGAGGATCTCGACTTCGATCAAAACGGGAACCTCTGCATCACGAATCCGGATTTGTCCGAGGCGATCAAGGAGGCCATCTACCGGACCGATCGCCGGTTCAAGATCCGGGTTCATTGCGGCACCCATGGCACCACGGATGTGGATCAGCCGGGGGTCCCAGACCGAAGGGACGACGGCTCCAAGAGGAAGACCAAGGACGACACTCCCACCTACTCTGCCGACGACGACGGCGGGCGGCCTCCGATGGATGCGATGTGTCCCTGTTGATCTCGGGCTTCGGCTCCGCGCGCTTAGGAGCCGTTCCGTGATCGCGAGGTACCGATGAGCCGTGACCTGCTTCAGCACCGCGAAATCCAGCTGTGCATCGACAACCGGGAACTGCATCTCATCTTGTTGCCGACGGAGGCGTGCAACTTTCGCTGCGTCTATTGCTATGAGTCGTTCCGGTTCAAGCGGATGGAACCCTGGGTGGTCGAAGGGGTCAAGCGGCTCTTGAGTCGTCGCGCAGCCGATCTCAACGCGCTTTCGATCTCCTGGTTCGGCGGCGAGCCGCTCCTGGCGTTGGACGTCATGGAGGACGTCCTGCGCCACGTCGGCGGACTCCGCCGTGAATTTCCGAGCCTCCGGTTCACGTCCGACGCCACCACGAACGCGTCCCTTCTGACACGTCCGGTGATGGAACGGCTGGTCGCCTTGGGCGTTCGTCGTTACCAAGTGACGTTCGACGGTCCGCGCGAATGCCACGATCGAAAGCGCGTCCTCGCGGGAGGGCGGGGCACGTTCGATCGAATCTGGGGGAATCTCCTCGCGCTCAAGGCGTCGGAAGCAGCGTTCTCGATCATGGTCCGAGTGCACGTGGACCGGGAGAACTTCGACGCCATCGAGTCCTTCCTCCAGGAGTATCGCCGCGCCTTCGGAGACGATCCTAGGTTCGAGATCTTCATCCGGGGTTTGTCTCGCTTGGGCGGATCCAACGACGCCTCGCTCCGAATTCTCGAAGGCGAAGAAGGCACGCGATCGATCGAGAACCTCCGAGCCCGCGCGGTGGCCCTCGGACTCCGACAGAAGCAGATGAAGCTCGAGAATTCGATCTGCTATGCCGCGCGAGCGAATTCGTTCGTGGTCCGCGCGAACGGCAATCTGAACAAGTGCACGGTCGCCCTCGAAAACCCGCGGAACGTCGTGGGGCGGATTCATGCGGACGGGCGGCTTGCGATCGACAAGGCCGTGATGATCCCCTGGATGCGTGGGCTCAGGTCCGGTGATCGGCAGGAACTCCAGTGCCCGATGCGGGGGCACGCCGAGCCGTGGAAGACGGGGGGGCTCGCGAGGCCCGGGGCCGTCCACCTGCCGTTGGAACCGACCATCGCGGGAGCGCACTCCTGATTCGCTGACCTTGACAGGGCATTGGCGGCGGCGGGACGATGCCACGGAATGGGCGTCCCCCCGCCGAACCTAGAGTCGACCGCCACCCTGCTCCAACTGGTCCGCCACGGAGACCGGCCGGCGCGAGAGCGGCTTGCTGCCCGCTATCTTCAAATCCTGCGCCGACTTGCCCACGGGCGCCTTCCCCTCCGCGCCCGCGACATGATGGACACCGACGATCTTGTGCAGGTCACCCTCGTTCGGGCGTTGGATCATGTAGAGGACTTCGAGCCGCGCCACGAGGGCGCGTTCCTGGCCTACATGCGCCGGATCCTCTTGAACCAAATTCGGGACGAGATCCGGCGTGTCGCGCGGCGTCCCGCCCGGAGCGAACTCGAAAGCGATCCGCCCGCGCCCGATCGATCGCCGCTCGAAGAAGCAATCGGCCGGGAGACGGTGGAGCGCTATGAAGCGGTCCTGGATCAACTCAGGGAAGACCAGCGGGAGGCAATCATTCTTCGGCTGGAACTCGGGTTCACATATCAGCAGATCGCGGAGGCGCTCGGCCGCGATTCGCCGAACGCGGTTCGCATGATGGTCACGAGGGCACTCGTTCGTCTGGGCGAACTGCTGGGCGGCGAGCCGGGCGATTTAGGGAGTACCGATGAGTCTTGAACGAGCGGACGACCTGGAGCGCATCGCCGAAGCGGTGTCGGACGGCACGCCGGTCGACTGGAAGGGAGAGATGGCTGCGAGTCCGGAATTGTCGAGTGCGTTGCTCGGCCTGAAGCGCCTCGAGAAGGTGCGCGTGGCGCATGAGGGGATTCCCGAGTCTCAAGGGTCGGCGCCAGGGGGGAGCGCCGACTCGGAGCGCCCGACGAGAACGTGGCACGCCGCGACGACGACGTCGGTGAGCGCGGCGGAGCCGCCCACCCACGCGCAGCCTCTCTTCCGGTGGGGTCCACTCGACGTTCTCGAGAAGGTGGGCGAGGGAAGCGGTGGCGAGGTGTTTCGCGCTTACGACCCGTCGCTGGAGACGGAGTTTGCGCTCAAACTCCGAAAGACGGACGACGAGCTTGGGTCCGCGACGGTGGTCGAGTTCCTCGCCGAAGGGCGCCGTCTCGCACGCGTGCGGCATCCGAACGTGCTCGTGGTCCACGGTGCGGATGTGCACGGCGGCCGGATGGGAATCTGGACCGACCTCGTGCGCGGCAAATCGCTCGAGGCATACCTGAAGCATCACGGGCCGCTCAGCGCACGCGAGGCGTCGTTGATCGGGCTCGACCTCTGCCGCGCGCTCGCGGCCGTGCACGCCGCCGGCCTTGTCCATCGGGACGTAAAGACGAGCAACGTCATGCGGGAGGAAGGCGGCCGGATCGTACTCATGGACTTCGGCTCCATGACCGAGCTCCCCCTGCCCGGAGGCCGACGCACGGAGGCGGGCCCGCAGGGCACACCGCTCACGATGGCGCCGGAACAGCTTCGGGGGGAGACCGCGGAACGGGCCGCCGATCTCTACGCCCTCGGAGTGCTCCTCTATCGAATGGTGAGCGCACGCTATCCGATCGAGGCCCAGACC
>DATEND010000151.1:0-6676 GCA_035275245.1 Candidatus Eiseniibacteriota bacterium | reverse complement strand
GTTCGCCGGAGGTGGAAGAGGAGCTGTTGGAGATAGCCGCGGCCGGGTCCGAAACGCCGCGACCACCGCTCCAATTCCTCGTCCTTCGCCCGTCGCCGGTTCGCGAGCTCCATTGTCGCGCGGCGAATCCAACGATCCACCGGATACGTGTCCAGGCGATCGAGGCCGAAGAGGAGCGCGCAGTCGGCGACCTTCGGCCCGACTCCGGGAAGCTCGATCAGCGCGGCGCGCGCCTCGTCGATCGGTGCGTGCCGCAATCGGTCCCAACTCCATGTGTCGCTCGCGATGCGACGCGCCGTTTGAAGCAGGAGCGGCGCGCGAAACCCGAGGCCGTGGCGGCGGAGATCCGCTTCGGACCGCCGCGCCAACCGGTCGGCCGAGGGAAAGGCGCGACGACTCGAGCCATCGATCGGGTCGCCCCATGCGCCGGCCATGCCCTCCACGCAACTCGAGATCTTCGGGACGTTCGCCGCGGCCGAGCAGATGAACGACGCGAGCGTCTCCCACGGATCCTGCCGGAGGAGCCGGAGCCCGAGGAGCGGCATCAGGCCGGGCAGCGATCGAAGCTCGGGCGCGGGAGCTAGGTGAACCGAGGGGTCCTCCTCCAGTCGGAAGTAGCGCGCGAGGTCTCGCGCGCCGAGGTCGTCCCCGGTCATCGTGACCGAGAGGAGACTGCCGGCCGACGAAACGCGGCAGTGCGCGCCGGCGACGACGCCGCTCCAGGCGTCGCCCTCGCGCGTCCACCGAAACGCCTGGCCGCACGCGAACGTCAGCTCGAGATCGAGCGGGCCCGTGATGGGGAGGAGGTATTGCATCGATTGAGCGTCGCGTCGCGCGCCCCGGACGTCAAGCGCGGTATACTGGGCCCATGGATTCCATGTTTCTCGCGTTTCTCGGAATTGCCGCCCTCGTCATCGCCACGCCGGGCCCGGATACCGCGTTAACAATCCGCAATTCCATGTTCGGCGGCCGCCGTGCGGGGACCTTCACCGCGCTGGGCGTGGCCTCGGGCCAGCTCGTGTGGGTGGCGGCGACCGGCGCGGGGCTGGTCGCCGTGCTCCTCGCGTCGGAACCGGTGTTCCGGTTCATCAAGCTGCTCGGAGCGGGCTACCTGGTCTATCTCGGTATCCGATCGCTCTACGCGGCGGTGCGCGGCACGCCGGCCTCTCCGGGCGGGGCCACCGCGGCCGGGCCAAAGAGGACGATCTCCGGCTCGAGCGCCTTCCGCCAAGGCGTGATCAACAATCTCGCTAATCCGAAGATGGCGGTGTTCTTCGCGAGCGTGTTGCCGCAGTTCGTGCCGAAGGGGGAGGGAATTCTGCCCGCGCTGGCGCTCCTCGGGCTCGTCTTCGCCGGGATGACGCTCGCGTGGCTCGCCCTCTACGCGGCGGTCACCGCGAGGGTCGGGGCGTTTGCGCGCGGGTCGCGCCTCACGCGCCTGCTCGAGGGAATGGCGGGCGTCGCGCTCCTCGGGCTCGGCATTCGCGTCGCGACGGAGGAACGCTGACGCCATCGGATCGTTCGCTCAGCCATTGGACGCTTCGCCTCGACGGCTGCTTCTTGATCCTGGCTGGAGGCGCCGCACTCCTCATGGAGACGCTGGGGCACTTCCTCGGCACCGGCCCGTTGGCTTCCACGGTCGAGTCGCCCCACACGATCGGCGGCTTCGAGGCGCACGGTCTGGCCGCCCTCATCGGCGTGCTCCTGGTTCGCGCGGCGGACCACCCGGAGCGGCGGCTATGGCACGTCGTCGGATTGAGCACGCACCTCTTCCTGGGCGGGGCAAATCTCCTGTTCTGGAATTCGTTCGTGTTCCAGGACCTGGTTCCAGTGGGGATCGTCACGACCGCCTTGCACGGCGTCTTCGTCGTGGCGCACGGCGCCTGCTTGCGGGCTCACGCGCGTGGCGTCTAGCCGCTACGAGCGCATCTGGAAGCACGTTCGGCGCATTCCGCGGGGCCGCGTCGCGACGTATGGCCAGATCGCGCGTCTCGCGGGGATCCCGCGCGGCGCGCGCCAGGTGGGGTATGCCCTCCACGCCCTTCCCGACGCGACCTCGGTTCCGTGGCACCGCGTCATCAACGCCCGCGGATCGATCAGCGTTCGGTTGGGCGGAGCGTCCGTCACGCAGCTCCTGCGCCTCGAGCGCGAGGGCGTCCGGTTCGACGCCGGCGGCCGGACCTACCTGGCCCGATATCAGTGGCGGCCGCGTCGCCGCGCGCGTTCGCGGCAACTCGGGCGTTGACCCGGCGAAAAGCCGCGTGGGAAACTCGAGGGCCATGCCCGCTCGCCTCCTCTTCGCGGTCGCTTGCGCGGCCTTAGTCGCCGCCATCGCCGGCGTCCCCGACCCGTCCCTGGTGAGCGCAGCCACGGGCCGCGCCGACGTGCGGCTCGTGCGCCTGCTCGACGAGGTGCCGGACGCCGAGCGCACCAGGATCGGGCCCCTGCACGACGTGCGCGTGCGGCTCGTGCCCGGCAACGTGCTCCTGCTCAAGAAGGGCGGCGACTTCGCCGCGATTCTGCCCATCGAGCGCGGCGCCGCCGGGCCGGACTCGCTCAAGTATTTCTACTACCTGGAGCACCCCTCGTTCCTCTGGGTGATCCCTGGTTCGCGGAACAAAGGGATCCGCACCGTCGCCGACGGCGGCGAGGTTTCGTTCAACTCCTTCGTCCTGATTTGGCGCCACGACGCCAAGGACGCCGGGTGGATCTACTTCCCTTACATCAACGAAAACGCGGGCCTCAAGTTTTCGGTCGTGAGCGGACAGTCTGTGGATGACGCCGATCCGAAGGACACGAAGTACTGGGTCGAGCTGGTCACGCCCGGAAAGCCCGGCTTCTAGCTCGCGATGTGGCCCCGCATCCGAGAGATCCTGTTCGGGAACCTGGGACTCAAGCTCGCTTCGCTGTTTCTCGCGCTGCTCCTCTACGCCCACGTCGTCACCGATCAGCCGCGCGAGCAGGTCCTCCAGATTCCGGTGACCATCACGGGCCTTCCCGATACGCTTTCTTTTCTCGGGCGGCCACCGGAGCGGATCGGCGTCAGGATCCGCGGCGCGTGGAAGGATCTGATCCGCCTCGGGCTGACGAGTCCATATCTGGCGGTCGACTTGGCCGACGCCGCGCCGGGGCCGTTCTCGGCCACGGTCTCGGTCGAGGACGTGAAGGAGCGGGCGCTGCCGCCCGAGCTGTCGAAGGCAGTGGCGGTTACGGAAGTGCTCGAGCCGCGCACCGTCTCGCTCACGATCGAGCGGAAGGCCTCGAAGCGGGTCGCCGTGCGCCCGCGATTCACGGGCGTTCCGCCACACGGCTTGCGCCTCCTCCTGGCGCAGGCAACGGCGTTTCCCGAATCCGCGTCGATCGAGGGGCCCGCGTCCGCCGTCGAGACAATTCAGGCGCTCGACACAGTCCCGGTTGACATCGCGCAGGAACGCGAGAGAATCCAGCGCCAGGTAGAGATCGATCCTGGGCCCGTTCCGCTCCGCATCGAGCCGCGCCGCGTCCTCATCAGCGCGCGCCTCGTCAAGGCGGACGCAGACACGGCCGCCGCGCCCCGGTAGGCCCGACACCCACAACGCTGCACGAAACGAAGGAGACAGCGGCGAAATGAAGAGAACCAGCGACCCGAGCGCGCCCGGCACCGTGATCGATTCCCAGGGAGGCGACGCACCGCAATCCGGCGACCGCCGCGCTCCGCTTCAGGGATTGAATCTGGTGCCGTCGCGCATCTTCTTTACGAAGGGCGTCGGCAGTCACCGCGACGAGCTTCGCTCGTTCGAGCTGGCGCTGAAGGATGCAGGAATCGAGAGACTCAATCTCGTGCACGTATCGAGCATCTTCCCGCCGAACTGCAAGATCATCCCCAAAGACGAGGGGATCAAGCTGATCGCGCCGGGGAGCATTGCCTTTTGCGTCATGGCCCGGATCGCGACGAACGAGATGCGGCGCCTCGCCGCCGCGTCGATCGGATGCGCGTTGCCGGCCGACAAGAACCGGTATGGATACCTGAGCGAGCACCATGCCTACGGGCAGTCCGACGAAGTCGCGGGCGACTTCGCGGAAGACATGGCCGCTTCGATGCTCGCCTCGACCCTCGGCGTCGAGTTCGACGAGAACGCGAACTGGGACGAGAAGGAGCAGGTGTTCAAGATTTCCGGCGAAATCGTTCGCACGTTCAACGTCACGCAGTCCGCGGTCATCTCCGCCAAGGGATGGACCACGGTGCTCGCCTCCGCCGTACTCATTTTCTAGCCACCCCGGAGAACGATTCGAATGAGCGCATTTCCCAATGACGTACGCGGCGCCTTGGGCGCCGCGCTCATGGTCTCAATCCTCGCCGCCGGCTGCGCCAGCGGAAGCAAGGAGCAATCCTCCTCTGTGGCCGGCGCCGGATCGAGCACGAGCGCCGCGCCCTCGGAATCCAAAGCGAAGGAGCCAACAATGGCCGCGGCGGGAACGATGCCAGTGAAGCCGGACGTGGAGCCGCAGCACGTCGAGGTGCAGCACATCCTGATCGGATTCAGCGGTTCGGTGCCCCAGAAGCCGATCACGCGGACGAAGGAAGACGCGAAGACGCTCGCCTATCAGTTGCTCGAGCGCGCCCGGGCCGGGGAGGATTTCGACACGCTGGTTCGTCAGTACACGGACGATTCGCCGCCTGGGATCTACGCCATGTCCGGCGTGGGCGTCACGCCGCTGCCCGGCGAGTATCCGCGCAATCAGATGGTGGCGGCCTTCGGCAACGTCGGCTTCGCGGTCAGCCCCGGGAACATCGGGATCGCGGACTGGGATCCCTCCACCAGCCCCTACGGCTGGCACATCATCAAGCGGCTGAAGTAGCTCCGCCGCCGCGCCCCAGCGCGCGGATTATCGTCGGCACCAAATCGGTGAGGCGCGCGGGAACGTGTTCCGGATCCCGCGCCGCCTCCACCGCCCCGACCCCCCACGCCGCAAAGAAAGCCGGGTTGACCGTGTGCGTCTTCACGCGCCCGTCCTCCAAGTTCCCGTGATCGCTCGCCACGACCACCGTGGTGGACGCGAGATCGACGGACGCGAGGACGGTTTCGAGCGCGCGGTTCAAATCCCCGAGGCATCGCATCGCCCGGGCGCGGTCCTGGTCGTGCCCGGCCCGGTCCGTCTCGAAGTATTCGAAGAGCGAGAAGTCGGCCCGCATGGTCTCGCGCGCGATGATCGCGCCCGCTTCCTCGGGCGTTCGGGGCGCCAAGTCATACCCCCACTCGCGCATGCGCCAGTGCGTCAGGTCGTGGACCACGGCCCGGCCGTCGGTGAGATCGCTCCAGTCGCGAAACCGGGCTCCCGAGGCAAGCGTGGCCAGCGTCGTCGCCGACATGCGCCGGGCGGTCTCCGGCATTTCGAAGAAGCGGGGCCCAAACGCGTTCAGGAACGTCGCGTCGAGGCCCGCCTCCCGCAATGACTTCAAGATCGAATGCTCGAGCAGGATCTTTCGAAGGGTCGGCCCGGGAAATCCGGAGACGTGGCGCCCCATCGCGGCCGGCGCGTTGACGCCGGTCAGAATCGAGGTTTGCCCCGTGGCGCTCTGGGGGAGCCCGGGAACGCCCAGCGAAGCGTCGATCCCATGGGCCAGCACCGGTGGCCCTACGGAGGCGCTGGGGCGGAGGGACGCGGTCAGGCGAAGCGCCGGAAACTCACCCGTGGCGAGGGGATTGACCGAGGCGTCGTCTTCGCCGACGCCGATTCCGTCGATGAAAAAAAGAAGAACGCGGCGGCCCTTCATGAGCCGCCGCGTTCGAAAAGAAAGACGGGAGCCGACACGAATGCGCGTGGTCGGTGCAGGGCCGGTGACGCGGGATCAAGGACCAGCGCCCGGCGGCTCCCGTGCGTGAGCGCGGGGCTGAAATCGGGCAATCGCCATGCCACGGACGGGCTCGCGGGCGAGGAAACTGGGTTATTTAACATTTGATGCGATAATAGCTTACAAGAGTGGCGCCCATTGTCTCGTGTCGCCCCTCCGGAGGGGTCGTACCTGCCCGCGCATTGCATCCTCCGCCGTTGCATTGGACCTCCGCGCGTGGAACTGCTAGCAGGAAAAAGCCTTGACAGCTTTCCGCCTCGGGCTATAGTCGCGAATCGCGCACCGTGGGCCTGCATATGTTCAACAACGGCCCAGGCTTAGGGCGCTGTATGGCGGGGTACGCGACGCGTCCATCGGGCGCGTGATCCGACGCCGCGGCGCCGAAGGAGAGGCTCGCCAGGAGGAGCTGATGACCAAGGCAGATATCGTGGACGAAATCGCCGAGCGGACCGGCCTCACGAAAAAGGATGTCGCGGACACGGTGGATGAGTTCCTCGATGCGGTCTCGCGCGCGCTCGCCGCGGGCAAGCACATCGAGATCCGCGGATTCGGCACCTTCAAGGTGAAGGACCGGAAGTCCCGCCTGGCGCGAAATCCCAGGACCGGAGAATCGGTCCCGGTCCCGCCCCGCCGTGTGCCTGTCTTCAAGGTTTCCAAGGAGTTGAAGGACATCGTCGCGCAAATCTAGCGCGGCCGGCGCCCTCCGGTCGGGGGACCGTCCGAGCCCTCGATTGCCCACAAATACGAACGGGACGCTGAACCGCAGCGTCCCGTTCCCTATTTATCCGTTTCTCCGTGGTGTCGTTCGCTCAGTTCCGGCGATCGCGGAGAATCAGGAGCCGG
>DATEND010000150.1:0-5257 GCA_035275245.1 Candidatus Eiseniibacteriota bacterium | reverse complement strand
AGTCTCGAAGAACGAACGGGCGCGAGCCGCCTGGAATTCCATGAGCCGGCGGAACGCGCCGTTCCGTTCGCGGCGGCGTAGCATGTCTTCGCTGTACTCGAAGCGCTGGAGCTCGTCGGCGGGCAGATAGATTCGCCCGCGATCGAGATCGGTCCCCACGTCGCGTAGGATGTTCGTGAGCTGAAGCGCCAGGCCCAGATTTTCCGCGTACACGCCCGCGCGCTCTTCGGGCTCGCCGAAGATGCGGAGGCAAATCAATCCCACCACGGAGGCGACCCGGTAGCAGTAGCGGCGAAGCTCGGCGAACGAGGCGTAGCCGGCGTGCGTGAGATCCATCTCGACGCCCGAGACCAGCTCCTCGAAATACGCGCGCGGGATCCGAAAGCGATCGACGTGACGGCGAAGCGCCAGCGTCGCGCGCTCGAGCGGCGTGCCGTCGTAGAGCGCCTCGAGGTCGCGACGCCAGTGCTCGAGCCGCGCCCGCGCGCGATCGCGATCCGGCTCCTCGTCCACGCCGTCGTCCACGGCGCGGCTCCAGGCGTGGACGGCGCGGATCGCCTCGCGCTGGGGCGGCGGGAGCATCGCGAATGCGACGCCGAAGCTCGTCCGCTTCGCGTCTCGGGCGCCGATCACGTCGCCTGCCTCCGGTTCCACCGCCGCGTCAGCCACCGAATCCCGCCAGTGCGAGCGCGGCGATGCGCACGCGGGCCAAGCCGCCCACCGTGGGTCGGTCCTCGAGGACACGCTGCCCGCGGCGCATCACGCCGCGCAGGATCTCCCGCCCGCCGAGAAGGGTGGCGCGAAGCTGGACCGAGAGCCCGTAGGGCACGCGTCGCGTGATGCCGCGCCCCCGCTCGAACAGTTCCTCCGTGGCGCGGCATTCGTGCTCGATCAATCGCGAAACCTGCTCGCGACGCGCCGGGTCCACGATGCCGTCCCGAGACACGCCGAATTGCGCGAGGTGCTCCAAGGGGAGGAACAGGCGACCCCGCTCGAGATCGCGCCCCAGGTCCTGCCAGAAATTCGTGAGCTGGAGCGCGGTGCAGACGTCGTCCGATTCGCGAACGGCGGTCGCGTCGTCCACTTCGTGGAGGGCCAGCACCAACCGGCCGATCGTGTTGGCCGAGCCGCGGCAATAGCCGAGCAGCTCGTCCCACGTCGCGAAGACGGTGTCGCGCGCGTCCATCCGAAACGCCTCGATGAGATCGAGGAACGGCTCGGCGGGCAACGAGTGGCGCTCGACGGAGTCGCCGAGCGCTACGAGGATCGGATTCGGGGGCTCCCCCTCCACCGCGCGGAGGAAATCGCGCTCGAAGAGATCGAGCGAGCGGAGCCGCTCGGCCGTCGGGCGCTCGCTGTCGGCGATGTTGTCCGCCAACCGCGCGAACGAGTAGATGGCGGCCAGCGCCTGCCGCCGGTCGCGGCGCAGGAGGCGCGAGGCCACGGGAAAGTTCTCGTAGTGGATCCGCGCGATCGCCTCGCACGCCTGGTAGGCGAGGTGGAGCGGCATGGGGTCCGCCGGCAGCGACGCGGGATCGAAATCGGGATCCGGTTCGAACGCGGGGTCGATCACGGGCTTAGGCTCGTCGCGCACAGGCGGCGGGAGGGGGCTTGCCATCGGCGTCTCCTTCGCGGAAATCGCGTGAATGGCCAGTAGACCATGGCTGCGTGGTAGACTCAAGGCCGGGTTCCACCACCCCAACCGGAGGACCTCATGCGTCGCCTCGCGCTCGCCGCATTCGTCGCCGTCCTTTCCACGCTCACCGCAGCGGAAGCCATGGCCACCGCCTTCGACCTTGGATCCGACCGTCCCGCACGAAGACGCTGGGAACGCTCCCGTGTCCAGGGCAGCGCCGGCGTGAAGGATCTGACGATCCTCCGGGCGCACCTGGGACTCTCGGCGCCGATGGGAAATTTCGGCGAGAATTATGGCACCGGGTTTGGCTTCGGCGGATCGATCGGGTACGGCGTCAGCGAGAGCGTCATCCTGTCGGGGTCCGTCGCGCGCCACACGTTCGATAACGACGAGTTCACGAACGTCGACGCGACCGTCACGCCGATCACGGTGAACGCCGACTTCGCGCTCCGGACCGGCGGCCGCGCGGTGCCTTGGGTCGGCGTCGGCACCGGCATCTATCACGTCTCGGAGTCGGTCGACACCGGGCCGACGACGGTCTCGGTAAGCGAGGACAACTTCGGACTGAACGTGGGGATCGGGTTCGGAGCCCCCATCTCCGAACGGACGCTCTTCGGCGCCGGAATGAAATTCCACTACGTCGCGGGAGACGAGTTCATCGACACGCCGTTCTTCACGTTTCAGCTGGGGTTTGGGTTCATCTTGTAGGCAGGCGCCGCCGGTACCGGAAGGAGAGCCGCGCTCATGGGCCGCTCGACCGTCTGTAGCTCGATCGTGGTTGTTGTTCTCGGACTTCTCAGCCTTGCCCCGCCCACGCTCGCCTCGCTCCCCGGTGGGGAACCCCGCGCGTCCTCCCTTCGAATCTTCGGCGCTTACCTGCCCGACCGCTTGGAATGGGATGACGCTCGTTGGGGCTACGGCCTTGCGGCTCGAACGTCGCTGAGTCGGCGGTGGGGGATCGACGTAGGCATTGCCCGCTTCACGTCCTCCGATCGCGCGCTCACCCCGGTGACGGTCGGCTTCGCCTACGGCCCGGAGACTCGAAGCGGAGTGAGGCCATGGGTCGAGTTCGGGGCGGGGCTCTACCGGCTCGAATCCACGATATCGCCGTTCGTGGTCGCTCCGACGATCCCGTACCACATCCCCCGGGTAGGCTTGCGGGAGACGCGCCGAAACAACGCGGGCGGCTACGTTGGAGTGGGGCTCGATGTTCCGTTGTCGAGTCGTGTTGGACTGGGGACCGGCGTCCGGATGCACGGGTGGTCGTATCCCGACGGCATGATCGCGGCCCAGACCGGGCTCTCGTTCGCGTTCTAGCGTCGCGGCGCGCGCCGCTACTGGACGCGGCGGCGGCGGTTCTGCGCGAAGTCGACGAAGAGGTAGGAGCCCAGGTTCTCCAGGTCGGAGAAGTAGGCGCGACCTTTGTTCAACTGCGTGAAGCGCTCCACGAAGCGCACGAGGTAGGGATCCTGCGTCACCATGAACGTCGTGATCGGGATCCGCTTCCGCCGGCACTGCACGGCCTCGTCGAGCGTCTTGTTCACGATCTTGGGATCGAGCCCGAACGCATTCTTGTAGAAACGCCCGTTCTCGAAGATCGCGGACGGCTTCCCGTCGGTGATCATGAAGACCTGCTTGTTCACGTGCTTCTGCCGCGCCAGGATCTGCTGCGCGAGCTGCAGCCCCGCCTTGGTGTTCGTGTGGAACGGCCCCACCGAGACGTAGGGAAGGTCCTTCAATTTCACCTCCCACGCGTCGTCCCCGAAGAGCACGACCGAGAGCGAGTCCTTGGGGTAGCGGGTGGTGATCAACTCCGCGAGCGCCAGGGCTGCCTGCTTCGCCGGCGTGATCCGGTCCTCGCCGTAGAGGATCATCGAGTGGCTCACGTCGATCAGGAGCACGGTGGCGCAGGACGAGAGGTGCTCCGATTCGAAGACCTCGAGGTCGTCCTCGCTCAGGTTCATCCCTTCTTCGCCCCAGGTGCCGCGCTGGCGGCGCATCGAGTTCCGGACGCTCGATAGGAAGTCGATGTCCGACACCGAGTCGCCGAACGCGTAGGGACGCGTCTCCGTGATCCGCTCGCCGCCCTGGCCGGTGCGCGGGACGCGATGCTCGCCGGCCGAGTCCTTGACGAGGGAGCCGAAGACCCGGTCGAGCGAGTCCTTCCGGATCATCCGCTCGCCCTTTCGCGTGAGCACGGGACGCCCGTCCACTTCCTGGATCGCATCCTCGTCCTTGAGCCGCTTCTTGAAATCGTCGAGCGAGAACTTCTCGTTGAAGAAGCCGAAGCGGTCGCCCAATTCCTCGAGCGCGCGGAGCGCCTCCTCGACGTTGCCGTCGGTCATGAGCAGGAGCCGGTGATAGAGCGAGAGAAGGTTCTTGAAGAACGTGAGGTTCTGAACCATCCGCTCGTCCCACCGCGCGTAGCGAAAATCCACGGCTACGCCCTACGCTCGGCGCCGCGCATCAGTCGTCCGCCTCCGGCGGCTTCCCGAGCATCGTCGAGAACATGTCGGTGTACGCGAGCGCGGCCTCGTCGGTCCGCTCCTTCGCGAGGATCGAATTCTGGTGGAGCGCCTCGAGCACGAACTCCATCGCCGTGGGCAACTCGGCCGGATCGCGAAGGGGGAGGTAGCGCTTCGGCAGCTCCTCGAGGCCGTTCACCTGCGCGAGCCGCTGGTGGAACTCGCGCGTCGGAAGCTCGTCGGAGATCTCCACCCTCTTGCCGGTGGCGAACCAGCGGAAGATCGGGTCGTAATCGGACGGCGTGCCCTCGTTCTTCTCCTTCGCCTTGTAAGCGTCGGGGAAGTACTTCGCGAAGATCTCCTTCACGGCCTTGCCGACCAGGTGCTTGGCCACCGCGACCGAGCCTTCCTGCTCGCCCTCGTAGACCAATTCCACCTTCCCGGTGATCGAAGCGATCGCGTGCTGCAGATCGCAGAGCCGGACCGCCTGGCGGCGCTCGCCGGTTCGGATGGCCCGCCGCTCGGCGTTCGAGATCAGGTTCTCCAAGAGCGCGATCGTCATGCGGACCGAGACGCCGCTCGACTGGTCGACGTAGGACGACTTCCGCGCCTGCACCGCGACCATTTCGACGAGTTCCTTGATGTAGTTCGGCACCACGACCTCGATCCCGTCGCCTCGCTTCACCCACGCTTCCTGCTCGGTGACGCGCATGGCGTCGTCGATCGTGTAGGGGTAGTGGGTCATGATCTGCGACGCGATCCGGTCCCGAAGCGGCGTGATGATGTTGCCGCGATTCGTGTAGTCCTCCGGGTTCGCCGAGAAGACGATCTGGATGTCGAGCGGCAGGCGAATCGGGAATCCGCGCACCTGAATGTCCTTCTCCTCGAGGATGTTCAGGAGGCCCACCTGGATTCGTGGCTGCAGATCCGGCAACTCGTTGATCGCGAAGATGCCGCGGTTCGTGCGCGGGATGATGCCGTAGTGCATCACTTCGGGGTCGCTGTAGGAGAGCTTCTGGTTCGCCGCCTTGATCGGATCGATGTCGCCGATCAGGTCGGCGATCGTCACGTCGGGCGTGGCGAGCTTCTCGCGGTAGCGCTCGTCGCGATGGATCCAGCGGACCGGAAGCGCGTCCCCTTCGGCCGCCGCACGCCG
>DATEND010000149.1:0-7847 GCA_035275245.1 Candidatus Eiseniibacteriota bacterium | reverse complement strand
GCCGTTCGCGGGTTCCGTCGTGGGTGCGCCCGGCGCGGGTGTGCGCCTTGCGTTCTGACCGGCTGGCTCCTTTGGAACGTGAAGGGAGATGCCCTGTGATATCGCTATCGTGCTCGCTTCGGTCCCTCGGCCTAATCGTCCTTCTCGCGGCGGCGCTGACGCCGTCGGCGACCACAGCTTCACCCGTCCCGCTGAGCGAGCGCGTCGGCCCCGAGATCGACGCCGGCGAACGGACCCGCTACGGGCTCTTTCCGGATATCCACGAGTTCGAGTCCGGGCGCTTCGAATCCTCGAAGGACCGCTACCGACTCGTCTACGTGGAGCGCGGCGGTCGGTCCCGAAGCCGCTCCATTTCTCGCGAAGCATTCCAGCAAACCGCGTGGCACCTGGAATTCACCGACGAGTCGGAGTCGGCGGCCGGCGACGTCACGGCGGCTCCATCCGAGCCGGATCTCCTTCGACGCCTCGCGCTTCGCTATGCCGCTCGAAAGCGATACGACCTCGCGCGCGAAATCGCATCGGATCTGCGGGAAGGGTATCCGGCCGAGCCCGCCGGCGTCTGGGCCGTGGCGGTTCTTCCGCGGTTCGACGCGCTCGCGGGGCCGCGCCGCGCCGTCATCTACCCCGGCGCGCTCCTGGACCAACGCGGGCGGACCGACCTGATCGTCTTCAGTGGATACTACGGGCTCTGGCTGGGAGCGGCGATTCCCATCGCGTTCGAGGCGGAAGACGCGCAGGCATTCGCCGCCGGGCTCCTGGCGGCTCCGACCGCGTGCGTTCTCATCGCCGTGAACGCCACTCGAAACGCGCCAATCCCGAGCGGCCAAGCCACCATCATCTCCCTCGGCGGACACCTGGGGACCTGGCAGGGGCTCGGGTGGTCGGGGCTCTCCGACGCCGAAGGGCACGAGGTGGTCGCCACCGGCGTCGCCGCCGGCCTCGCGGGGATCGCGCTCGCGATTCCGCTTTCCAACGCGGTGGAGTTCAGCGAAGGGCACGCGCAAATCATGAACTCGGCCATGTACTGGGGTGGCTGGCTGGGAGCGGTCGAGGCCGTAGTCACCAACCGGGACGAAAAGAATGAGAACAGCCCGCTCGTAGACATGCTCATCGCAAGCGACGTCGCCGTCCTCGCCACGGGAATCGCTGCCAGGAACGCCCGCTTGAGCAAGAGCCGGATGCGCTTGATCAACCTGTGCGGCGTGCTCGGCACCGCCTTCGGAGGCGGCATCGTGCTCCTGACCGAGTCGGGCAGCGAGGAAGCGGCGATGGGTGTCTTGGGCTTGGGGAGCGTGGCCGGGCTCATCGTCGGCGTCAACGTGACCAAGAATCACGACGCGGGGAAGGATTTGGGCTTGGGCGGTCGCGGGCCAACCGTCGATCCCGTGCTGGCGATGCGGTCAGCCGGTGCGCGTCGCGCCTCGATTCCGACCGCGGGGATTCGGGTTTCGTTCTAGGGCAGCGACAGGCGCGGCGGCGACGGGCGCGCGCTCAGGCCCCGCGAAGCGCGACGCGAGCGCCCAATCGTTCCGCGTTCTCGACTAGAGCCCCCACCGACACGCCGCGGTAGGAATTCCCCGTGAGGAATAGCCCCGGGAGCCCTGCGAGCCGCTGCTCCAGCTCCCCTAGCAGCCCGAAGTGGCCGACCGCGTACTGGGGAATCGCGGCCTCCTGCCGGATTACCCACGTTCGCACGGGCCCGCTCACCAACCCGTGCGTCTTGTCCAGCGCCCGCATGGCGAGCGCTACGAGTTCCGCGTCGCTTTGCGTCAGGAGATCCGGCCGCGACGTGCCGCCCATCATGACCCGGACCAGGATTCGGTCCTCCGGCGCCCGCCCGGGGAAGAGATTCGATTCGAAGAGCGCGCCTAGGACCTCGATCTCCTCGCCCGGCGCCACCAGGTAGCCGTAACCGTCGGGAGGTTTTCGGAACGCGTCGGGCCGGAAGGCAAGCGCCGCCACGGCGACTCCCGCCGTCTCGATCGTGCCGAGCTGTCGCGCGATCTCCGTGTCGACGCCGCGCAGGAGTGCCGCGGTCGCACGGGCCGAGGTCGCCAGCACGACCTGGTCGGCCACGATCACCTCGCCGCTCGCGAGCCGGAGCGCGCACCCGCCCCACTCGCGCCACTCGAGGGACAGGACCGGCGTGTTCACGCGCACGGCCGATCCGAGCGCCGCGGTGAGCGCGTCGACGAGCGACTGGAGCCCGCGTTCGAGGGACCAGAGCGTTCGGCCTGCGGGCGCCCCGCGCTTCCCGCCGCGCATCATCGCGAACAGGAGCGAACCGTGCTCCCTCTCCATGGTTCGCATGGACGGAAACGCCGCGTCGAGCGAGAGGCGGCGCGCGTCGCCGGCGAAGATGCCGCGCACCGCGCTCCCGATCAGGACCTCGGCCGCTTCGACCCCGATGTGACGCGCCGCGAAGTCGTGCACGCTCTCCTCGCGCGCGACGCGTTTCGCGAAGAAGGGCTCGGCCGCGGTGCGGATTCGGCCGCTCCACGAGAGCGCGCCGAAGCGGAGCAATGCAGCCGGGTTCATCGGGAGGAGATGAAGGCGCCCGCGATGGACGATGTATCGTCGCGCCGCGTCCGGCCGCGCGAGCACGCGCTCGCCCGCCAGCCCCAAGGCCTCCGCGAGCCGCCAGGCGGAGCCGCCGACGCCCTGGATGCCGTTCGCCGCCCACTCGATCCGGTATCCGTCTTCGTCGGTCGTTCGGATCCGGCCGCCCGTGCGTGGCGCGGCTTCGAGGATGGTCAGGTCGAGCGGATCGGCGCGGCGCGCGGCCTCGCGGCGGAGCGCAAACGCCGTCGCCAGACCCGCAATCCCCGCTCCGACGATGACGACGCGCATGGGCCGGAGTCTAACGGCTCGGGCGCCCTCTCGACCAGGATTGGCATCCTCGATCGTGGTGGGTCGCGGGTCCGTAGGCGTAGAATTGCTGAATGACCATAATTCCCGCCCGCCGCCGACTCGCGCTTGCAGTTCTGGCTGTCGGGTTCATCGCTGGATTTCCGGCGCAGAGCCTCACGACTGACTACCGCATCCTGCTGCCCACCGCACCGCCGCGTCCAAGAAACACCGATTCCCGAATGTTTCTGGGCTCTCCAGGCGCCGCGCGCCACGTTCGGTACGAGGGCGCACTGAACCTCGAAGAGCACTCCAGTCGCCAAGTGGGGGCCCGCCAGTACCATTCGATCCGAGAACTGTGGACGGACGGGCGCAATCGAGCCCGACTCGAGTGGACGACGTGGGTCGACGGCGATTCGATCGCGGAGCCGGAGATCTTTCTGAAGATCCAAGATGACATCTACCACCGCGACACACCCGCAGCGAAGTGGAGGTACTTGAGGGGCGCCCGGCGCGAGCGCGCGCGCCTTCAGTTCCTGTCGGCCGCACCGTGGCTCATAGAGGGGAGGGGGCCGCTGCCGGAAGGCGTCGTTCGAGTCGCGCACCCGGATCGCCGGACATCCTACGTGCGCCCGCGTTCTCACTCTCAACTGGGTGATGTGCGCGACTCGATCGGGTTCGAATACTCGCCCGCCGACGAACCGATTCCAACTCGGGTGAAGTTCATCGCTTACGAGAGCGACTCTCGTTGGACACTTATTGAGGAACTCACCTGGCGAGACGGAAGCAAGCCCGCTGACTCGCTTTTGGCAGCCCCGTCCTGGTTCGAGCCCGAGTACGACGAGCCGGCGCCTTACCCCGGCGGGCGCTGACCAACCATGTAGCGTGGCCGGTACACGTGGGGTAGGCTTCCCTCTCGACATGCCGACCAAGCTCCGCCGACTTTTCCCCCTGCTCGGGGCCGCCGCGCTCGCGGCCGCCTCCCTCGCTGCGCTCGCTTCCGCCGAGCGCGTACGACCCGAACCCGTCAGCGCCCTCCGCTACGAAGGAACCGTGGAGTTCGAGGGGCACTATCCGGTCCCAGGCGAGACCCGAACGTACCGGTCGATGCAGGAGTATTGGACCGACCGGAACGACAACGCGCGCCTGGAGTGGAAGACGTGGGCGGAAGGAGATTCGATGGGTTCGCCCGACACGTTTCTGCTGACCGGGGAGAAAGTCTACCGCCAGAGCCAACCGGATCGGCCGTGGAAGCGGCTCGACGGCATGCTCGGGACGCTCGGCCGCCTGCAGATCATGGCCGGCGTGCCATGGCTGATCGACGCGAAGGACGGCGCCATTACTCGCGACGAACGGGATCGCCCGATCTCGGTCGTGAGGCCCCGCGCGCATCCCCGCCTCGGGGACGTGGCCGATTCCATCCTGTTCGAGTACGAGGGATCCAGTTTCATTCCGGAACGGGTCGTGATGGTGCTCTGGGAGCGCGATCACAACTGGAGGATGGTGCAGAAACGGGTCGCGGGGAGAAGCGACGTGCCTCCCAAAGCGCTATTCGTCGCGCCGAAGAAATTCGAGCCCGACGTCGAGATGAACCGGATCGACCCGGAACCAAAAGTCATTTCGATCGTGCCGGGCCTCTCCGTGATCGACATGCCGGACCTCGAGACACGCTCGGCCGTCGTCGAATTCGCGGATCACCTGGCCGTGATCGAGGCCTCCACCGCGAGCGCCAACGGCGAGCGGATCGTGGAGGTGGCGAAGCGCCACTGGCCCACGAAGCCGATACGCTACTTTCTCTTCAGCCACTTTCATCCGCACTACTTGGGCGGCGTTCGCGCCTTCATCGCCGAGGGCGCGACCATCGTGACAACGCCCGGCAACGAGAAGGTCGTGCGCGCCGCGGCGTCGCGAGCCTTCACGATCGAGCCCGACCGGCTCGCCAAGTCGCCGCGCGAGCCGAACGTCCGCGTCTTCTCGAAGCGAATCGAACTCGGCGACTCGACGAATCAGCTCGTCGGCATCGACATCGGCGAGCGCTCCGACCACACGGCGGAGTTCACGATCTTCTGGCTCCCGAAGCAAAAGGTGGTCTTCGAGTCGGAGCAGGGGTGGATGGGCGTGGACGGGAAGGCACGGGCCATCCGGCGGACGAAGAAGTTTCTGGCGACCCTGGAAGAGGAGAAGGTGGTCCCCGACCGGGTCGTCCAGTCGTGGCCGATGGAAGGCGCGCCGGTGTCGCTAACGCGTGCTGAGCTCGACTCGCTGGTCGTCGTTCCGAAGAAGCCCTGACTCTGCCGAGCCGTGCTTATCCGAAAGCCGCGGCTCCACGATGTCCGCCAGCGCGTCGAGGAACGGCGGATAGTCGTTCAGCCCCTCGGGGCGACGGAAATTGACGATCCCGGCCACCTTCGCCTGATCCCCGCAGAGCATGTCGACCTCGTAGAGCGTCTCGATGTGGTCGGAGACGAACGAGATCGGAACGACGCACACGTCCTTCACGCCTTGCGCTCCCAGCCGGTCGATGACCTCCTCGGTGCTCGGCCGGATCCATTCCACCGGCCCGACGCGACTCTGGTACGCGAGTACGTGCGGGAGACGCGGGACTCGCGCCAGCACGCCCTCCATCGTCGCCTCGATGTGGCGGACGTAGGGATCGCCGTCCTCGATGAAGTGCTTCGGCAGGCCGTGCGCGGAGAAGAGGAGCGTCGGCTTCACGCCATCCGGGAATTCCGTGAGCGCTTCGTTAACGCGCCCGGCCAGCGCGTCCAAATACGAAGGCTGGTCGTACCACGCGTCGATCCGCTCGAGCGAGAGGCGTGTGCCGCGACGCCGCATCACGCGCGCCAACTCTGCGGCGCTCGATCCGGTCGTGGCCATGGAGTAGTGCGGGTAGAGCGTCAGCGCCAATAGCCGGTCGCAGCCCAATCCTTCCAGGCGATCCAGCGCCGCGTCGGTATCGGGGTTCCAGTAGCGCATGCAGAGCGCGTACTCGACGTCGTGCCCGCGCGCCCGCAGGCGCTTCACCATGCCCTCGCCCTGTAGCGTGCTCCAGTGGACGATGGGGGAGCCGCCGCCGATCCGTCGATAGTTCTCCTGCACTTCCTTCGTGCGCGAATACGCGATCATCCGGCCGATGAACCACTGGCCGATCGGCCCGCCGGGGAGCCGGATGATCTCGCGATCGCTGAAGAGGCGGAGCAGGAACGGCCGGACCGCTTCCAACCGGTCGGGGCCACCCAGATTCAGAAGCAGGATGCCGGTTTTCATACGGTGCGCGAGAAGATCGGCTTCGTCGCGCCCTCCTTCGCTTTCAAGTAAGCGTCGAACGCCATGCAGACGTTGCGGACGAAAAGGTGTCCCGCCTCGGTGACGTCGATCGCGCGGGCGTCGCGCCGGACGAACCCGTGCGCCACCGGCCCCTCGTCGAGCTCGCGGAGCGACCCCGCGAAGTACGAGGCGAAGTCGATGCCGTGACGGCGCTCGATCGCGGCGATGTCCAGGTGGAAGTTGCACATCAGCTCCTGGATCACGTCGCGCCGGATCTCGTCGTCTTTGCTACGCTCGAAGCCACGCTCGATCGGCGGGAGCCCACGATCCAGCGCGTCGCGATAGCGGTTCAGCTTCTTGGTGTTCTGCGCAAAGGCACCGCCGATGTCGCCGATCGCCGAGACGCCAAGCCCGACGTAGTCGCGCGCCGGGTGCGTCGAGTAGCCCATGAAATTTCGGAACAGGGTCCGCTCCCGCGCGGCGACCGCCAGCGAATCATCCGCCACCGCGAAGTGGTCCATGCCGATCTGCTGGTAGCCGGCGCCCAGGAACAATTCGTGCGCGATGCCGAACAACTCCAGCTTCACGTCGCGCGGCGGCAAGTCCTCGAGGCGGATCGCCTTCTGGTGCGCCTTGATCCATGGCACGAACGCGTAGGAATAGACCGCGACGCGATCGGGGCGCAGTTCCAATGCCCGCTCGATCGTCGTGCGGAAGGACTGCGGCGTTTGATGCGGCAGCCCGTAGATGAAATCGAAGTTGATCGACTCGATGCCGAGCGAGCGGAGATACAGGTGGAGGTTGCGCGTCTCCTCGAGCGTTTGCCGCCGGTTCACCGCGTCCTGGACCACCGGATCGAAGTCCTGGACGCCCATCGAGATTCGGTTGAACCCCAGCTCGCGAAGAAGGTCGGCCTGCGCGTGCGTGGTGACGCGCGGGTCTACCTCGATCGCGATCTCGGCGCCGGGCGCGAACGTGAAGCGCGACGCGATCGCGTCCCAGACCCGCCGCATTTGTTCCAGCGTCAGGTAGGTGGGCGTGCCGCCGCCCCAGTGGTATTGGACGAGCCGCGTGCGCCCGCGAAGGCGGTCGGCGACGAGATTCACCTCGCGCACCAGATCGTCGAGGTAGGCGTCCGCGACCCCGGGCTTCTCGGTGATGATCACGTTGCAGCCGCAGAACGTACAGCGCTCGCGGCAGAAGGGAAGGTGGACGTAGAGCGAGAGCGGCTCGTCGGGCGATGCGGCGGCCTCGTCGAGCTTCGAGAGGTAGCGCTCCGCGCCGAACCCCTCGTGGAATTCCACCGCCGTCGGATACGACGTGTACCGCGGACCCGGGCGGTCGTACTTCGCGAGGAGTTCCGCGGTCAGGCGCGCGCCGTTCGGTGTCACGGAAGCCCGCCCGCCGGGGACTCGAAGCGCCGCACGGTCTGAACCATGAGCTGCACCGCCTCGACGGGCGTCGTCGGCCAAATGCCGTGCCCAAGGTTGAAGATGAAGCCGGGGCGTCCAGCGTTCTCGCGAAGGATCGCTTCGGTCCGAACGACGATCTCCTCGGGCGGTCCGACGAGGACCGCCGGATCCAAGTTCCCCTGCACGCCGTGGGTGCCTCCCACGATCGCGCGCGCCTGGGGGATCGAGACCCGGTAGTCGAGCCCGAACACGTTTGCGTGAATCCCGCGCAACGCCTCGAGGTGTCCGACCGAGGGGGCGAGCGCGAAGTAGATCGTCGGC
>DATEND010000148.1:0-2307 GCA_035275245.1 Candidatus Eiseniibacteriota bacterium | reverse complement strand
CACGTCGAGGCGCGCCAGGTCCGGCTTGATCTGATCGCGCAGCACCTCCTGCGCGAACTCCACCGTGAGCGGCTGGTTCGTCAGGTCGGCGAATGCCGTTAGCCGCGCCAGCGACCCTTCCAGGTCCCGGATGTTGGTCTTGATGTTGCTCGCCAGGAGGAGCGCGATCTCGTTCGGGATGTTCCGTCCCTGGAGCTCGGCCTTCTTCTTCACGATCGCGACGCGCGTCTCGAGATCGGGCGGCTGGATGTCGCCCACCACGCCCCAGGTGAAACGGGAAACGAGCCGCTCCTCGAGCGCCGTCATGGAATTCGGCGGGCCGTCGCTCGTGAGGACGATCTGCTTGTGGGCATCGTGGAGCGCGTTGAACGTGTGAAAGAACTCCTCCTGCGTCGACTCCTTGCCCGCGAGGAACTGGATGTCGTCGATGAGAAGCAGGTCCGCCGAGCGGTAGCGCGCCTTGAATTCGAGCGTCGTGGCGTGCTGGATCGAATAGATCATCTCGTTCATGAACTTCTCGGCCGAGACGAAGAAGATCTTCGCGTGCGGCTTCTGGGCCCGGACGTGATGTCCGATGGCGTGCATCAAGTGGGTTTTCCCGAGGCCGACGCCGCCGTAGAGGAAGAGCGGGTTATAGCGCTCGCCCGGGCTCTGCGCCACCGCCTGGCAGACGGCGTGCGCGAATTGGTTTCCGCTGCCGACGATGAAGGTCTCGAACGTGTTGTGCGGGACCAAAGCGCTCTCGTCGCGCTTCGGCATGGGGCCGGCCCGGCGCTCGATCGGCTCCGGTTGCGGCGTGGCCCGAACGTGGAACGTCACGCCGATGGCGTGGCCCGCGGCGAGCGCCACCGACGACTCGATCAACGGCCGGTAGTGCTGGTCCAGCCAGTCGACGTAGAACTGGCTCGGTACCTCGAGTACCAAGTTCGACCCCTCGAGCTCGATCGCCGCGAGGGAACGAAACCAAGTCTCGTACGTCTGTCCAGAAAGATTCGACTGAATGCGTTGAAGCGCCTTCTCCCAAAGGTCACTGGCCGCGATCGTCTCGATCATCATTTCGTCATCCCCACGATTGCACATCCCGTCCAGACCTTATCCACACAATTATCCACAAAAGATTCGGGGCGCACCGGATTGCATGAGAATCCGTTACGCCCCGAAGTCAGATGTCGGGAAATCAATGTGCTCGACGCCATGTCCACTTCCGGGTGAAGAGCGCGCGGCTTAAGCGCTGGGAGATTCTTCGCGGCGGGCCCGCGGCGCAATCATAGGGAGTCGCGGCGTGGGCCTACTGCGTGCCGCACATTACGTCCGGCGTTCCACCCGCGCAACGAAATTGTTGAGGCCGGGTGAAGAAGGCGTGTCGGCGCGTAGAAATCCATGCGAGGATGGCGCCCGTTCCGAAACGAGGGGGCCCATGGATCGCTTCACGCTTTCCCGCGAAATCGAGCGCCACGCCTTCTGGCGCACGATCCGGCATTTGGTTCGCCGCCACGCGGGCGGGCGACGTCTTCCTCGACGGATCGCATCGCTGCTTCATGAATTCCGACGTCACCGTGGCGTTTCTCGAGATCCTGCCGCGGCTTGCTACCGGCGTCCGCGTTCAGATTCACGACATCTGCCTCCCCTACGACTACCCGCCCACGTATGGCGATCGCTTTTACTCGGAGCAGTACGTCCTGGCCGCATACCTGCTTGGAGGGGCACGCGGCGCGCGCGTCCTTCTGCCGAACGCGTTCGTGAGCCAGGACCCGGAACTCGCCTCGGTCCTTGATCCGATCTGGAGCCGGCCCGGATTCGAAGACGTGGAGCGGCACGGGAGCTCCTTGTGGCTCGAAATCGCCGGGACAGACACAACTCCCTGAATTCAATGGCGATGGGCCGGCCCGCGCTATCCCTTGACCCATCCGGGCCGGTTGGGTAGACTCCGTGGCTCGCGTAAACGATCGATTTCCACCTTTAGCAGTCGAGGCGTCCTAACGTGAAGCGTACGTTTCAACCACATAACCGCCGCCGCAAGAAGGTGCACGGTTTTCGTGAGCGGATGAGCACTCGGGGCGGGCGCGCGGTGTTGAAGCGCCGCCGCGACCGAGGCCGCAAACGTCTCACGGTCTGAGTCGGTTACCCCTGGCGCCTACCGCATGGCCGGCGGGGAGTCTAGCGATCGCCGTCTCCGCGCGGGGTGGCAATTCCGCGAAGTCTACCGCTCAGGTAAATCCTTTCACGGCATCTTCATGACGCTCGTAAGCCGAGGCAAGCCGGAGGATCACGGCCGCGTCGCGTTCGTCGCGAGCCGGAAGGTCGGCC
>DATEND010000147.1:0-3683 GCA_035275245.1 Candidatus Eiseniibacteriota bacterium | reverse complement strand
CCGAGGCCGTACCGCTCGAGGAAACTCTCGAAGGAGCACCGCCCGGCGACATGGCCCAGTTCCACGCCCGGAACGTCATAGGGCGTCGCGCCCTCACGGGCGGCGACGGTCATCACCTGGTCGGCGGGTACGTAGAGGAATTCGGCATCGGGATCGATGAAGCGCCGAATGACCCATGGGCAGGCGATCCGATCCACCTTGGCGTTCGACTTCGTGACCCATTTCATGGCAGCCCTCCCTGCGCACACATCCGCGATTGGCGGCGGGCCGGGATTCAGCGCGCGACCGATCGCGGGCTATTGATTATTGGATATTGTATACAAAATGCTGAACGGATGCAAGTGAAAAGAGAGACGCTTGCGATTCCCGCGGCGCCCGTCCTCCCTAAGCCCGCGTGACGCGCGCGGCGGCGACCGCCTCCAGGAACCCCAGCGCGAACGGGCTCGGCGCTCCGGGGCGGGACTTTCGTTGCGGCTGGAACAGGGTCGCGACGTAGAACGGATGCTCGGGAATCTCGAAAATCCGCGATTCGCCGCGGTCCCCGAATCCCGTGAATTCCAATCCGGTCTCCTCGAAGATCTCGTCGAATTCCGGGTTCAGCTCGAAGTTGCAGTTGTACTCTTCCTCGATCTGATCCGTCCCCGCGATCTCGCTCGCGCGCGAGCCCTCCCGGAGATGAATCCGGATGGGTGCGCCCGAGAGGAGCCCTCCGCCCGGCGCACGCGCCGGCGCCGGGCAAGCCACACCCGTGATCAGCTTCGATTCCGCGTCCGGGACGTCCTCGCCGTGCTCCAGCTCGGGGCGGCCCAGGACGTTTCGCGCGTACTCGAGGAGCCCGTACTGGAACCCGGCACAGGTGCCGATCGTCGGCTTCCGCGACTCGCGCGCGAAGCGAAGCGCCGCGAGAATGCCGGGGCGGTGTCGATACGGCCCGCCGGACGTGAACCAGAGGCCGTCGAAGGATTCGAGCGCGGACGCCGGGTTCGCGGCGTCGATCTCGTCGCTCGCGACCCACGCGACATCGACGGGAACGCCAAGCTTGGCGGCGGCGTGCTCGATGGCCGGGCCGTTCGTCACATGCGCGACGAACTCCGGGTTGAAGTCTCCAATGATCGCAATTCGGATGTCGCTCATGGCGCTCCTCCCTGAGAAATTCGATTCATCCCGGAACCGAGCGCGGCTCGAAGCGCCGCGGCGGCGAGAGCCCGATGGCTCAACGCGTCTTTTCTCGGTTCGGGCATCTCGGCAAACGTGAGCAAGGATCCGGCCGGCTCGAACACGGGATCGTAGCCGAATCCACCTTCCCCGCGAGGCGCCGAGGTGATCCGCCCCTCGCAGACTCCCTCGACGACTACCTCGTCGCCCGGCGAACGCACGAGCGCCAAGACGCACCGAAACCGGGCCGAGCGCTTCTCTGGTGGTAGGCCCGCGAGCGCGTCCAGGAGCTTGGCCAAATTCCGCCGATCGTCGGCGGGAGCTCCGGCATACCGCGCGGAGCGGATCCCCGGAGCGCCGTCGAGCGCGTCCACCTCCAGACCCGAGTCGTCGCCCAGCGCGGCCACGTGGAGCGCCGCGTTCGCGGCACGCGCCTTTCCGAGCGCGTTCTCCCGGTACGAGGTCTCCCCCTCTTCGGGGAGCGGAATCTCCGGATGTTCTCGAAGCGTCTCCTGCCGCGCGGCCACGAAGCCGAGCAGGCGCGACAACTCTCCCGCCTTTCCGAGGTTTCGCGTGGCCAGCACGATCAGCTCCACGTCTTCGGTATGGCGCGGATCCCGAGCGTGCGGCGCTGAAGCGTGGCCAGTTTTCGGATGCCCGTCTTGCCCAGGGTCATCATCGTCGCGAGCTCGCGCTCGGTGAACGCCTCTCCCTCGGCGGTGCCCTGGATCTCGACGAGGCGTCCCGCGCCGGTCATCACGAGATTCATGTCCACCTGCGCCTTCGAGTCTTCGGCGTAGCACAGGTCGAGGGACGGCACTCCGCCTACGATCCCGACCGACACCGCCGCGACGGAGTCGCGAAGCGGCGCGCCGGGAAGCGTCGTGCGGCGGGAGAGCCACCGGATCGCGTCGGCGAGCGCGACGAACGCGCCCGTGATTGCGGCCGTGCGGGTTCCGCCGTCGGCTTCGAGAACGTCGCAGTCGATGAGGATCTGCCGCTCGCCCAACGCTTCGAGATTCGTGACCGCGCGGAGGGAACGTCCGATCAGGCGCTGGATCTCGTGCGTGCGTCCTCCCACGTGGCCGCGGTTCACCTCCCGCTGGATCCGTTCGTGCGAGGAGCGCGGGAGCATGCTGTATTCGGCGGTGACCCAACCGCGTCCCCCACCCCGAAGCCAGGGCGGTACCCGCTCCTCCACCGTCGCGGCGCAGAGGACGCGCGTCCCGCCCATCTCGATCAGCGCCGATCCCTCGGCATGCTTCAGGTAGCCGCGCCGGATGTTTACCGGGCGCAAATCGCCGGCGCGACGTCCGTCGATGCGACCTTTGGTGTTCCTGCTGGCGACGGCCACGTCACCTTCCTCCGCGAGCGGGCGGACGCTCGAACCAGGGGAGGTCGTCCTGCGCCACCAGGCGTACGCGACCGACGCGTCGCCCGAGAAAACGCGTGCCGACCGCTTCGAACTGACGGGGAATGTCCGACACGTAGCATCGAAGGGATCCACGCTCGTCATCGCCGGACCGACCGGCACGCGGGCCCCGCACCAGCCCCTTCCCGCGCGCGGCTCGCGCCAGCTTCCGCGCGGTGGCCTCGCCGGAGTCGATGAGGCGAACGCGCGCGCCCAAGAGCGCTCCGATCGCCCGCTTGAACGGCGGGTAGTGCGTGCATCCCAGGATCAGCGTGTCGATCCGCCGCGCTTTGAACGGTTCGAGATAGTGCTTTAGCGCTTCCCGGGCGGCTTTCGAATTCTCGAGCCCCTCTTCCGCGAGCGGAACGAGGAGCGGACACGGCGCCGCCCACACGCGGACGCGAGCGCCGGCGCGTCGGGCGTAGGAAGCGATCGCGGCCTCGTACGCGCCGCTCGCGACCGTGGCGCGCGTGCCGATCACGCCAATTCGCCCGGAACGCGTGGCATTCACGGCCGCCTCGGCGCCCGGCGTGATCACGCCGTCGATCGTGAGGCCGGGAAATTCGCGGTCGAGGTGCCGGAGCGCCACGGCGGAGACCGTGTTACAGGCGACGACCACGCGGCCGACCTCGAAGTGCGAGAGAAAGCGGACCGCCTCCGCAGCGAACCGGCGCACGGTCGCGTCGGATTTGGCGCCATAGGGGACGCGCGCCGTGTCGCCGAAGTAGACGATGGGCCAGGTCGGGAGAAGCCGGCGCAGGTGCCGCACGACCGTGAGCCCGCCGATTCCGGAATCGAAGACGCCCAGTCGCACGCGCTATCTCCAGTCCGCCACGTCGAGCGGCGCGAGGGTGTCGTAGTGCCCGCCGATCGTTTCGACCGGATTGCCGTCCACGAGCAGCCCGACGCGTTCCACCTCGGGCAGGTTATCGGCGGCGGTCAGGACGATCGACGCGAGGAGCTGCCGCTCGCGTCCGGTTCCCCCGCGAAAGCCGGTGGCCAAGACTCGATTCCAATCGAGGTAGAGCGTGCCGCGCGGCGTCATGTAGGTGTTGAGCAGCTCGACGCCCTCCGGAAACGGCGACGTGCGGCCCTCGGACGGCCCTGCGAGCAACTC
>DATEND010000146.1:0-4066 GCA_035275245.1 Candidatus Eiseniibacteriota bacterium | reverse complement strand
TCGTCTTGAGACGGATCGTTCGCGGAATCGCGCGCCACTGGGCTCGCGCCCGAGGAAAGGGCTCGACGCGCATCCGCGGAGTTCGCTACTGGACCGACCCGTACCACATCGGATTCTGGAGAGATGTGGAGCGAAACCGTTGGGAACCCGGCCTGTTCGATGTTTTGGAGAAGCATCTCGGTCCGACCAGCGTCTATGTGGACGTCGGTGCGTGGATCGGCCCCACGGTGATCTTCGCGGCGAGAAAATGCAGAAGCGTCTACTGCCTCGAGCCGGATCCGGACGCGTACCAATATCTGCTCTGGAACCTCCGCCTGAACGAAATTCGAAACGTGACGCCGTTCAATGTCGCGCTGGCTTCCGAGACCGGGATTCGGCGCATCGTGAGCCCGGCTGGGGGACTCGGAGACAGCAAATCGTCGCTCCTGCCCACTCCCGGTGCCGCGGGCGGCGTTCTGGTACCGTGCATGCGCTGGACGGATTGGCTCGCGTTCACGGGAGCGGTCCGCCCCGACTTCATCAAGATGGATATTGAAGGGGGTGAGTTCGAGGTCATCCCTTCAATGGCGGAATACCTCCATCGTGAACGACCGACGCTCTACCTGTCACTACACGCGGCGCTATTGGATGCCAAGGATCGAGAGCGGAACCTAGACACGCTCCTCGATGTGCTAGGTCAGTTCACGACAAGGCTCGGCGAGGACGGGAAGTCGGTCACGGTGGACCAGATTCGGCAGACGGCGATGACGCGCTTCTGTTCCTTCCTGTTCACCTCCGCTCGCTAGGCCATCGCAAATCGCAGTAATACGAGGAGCAGGGCGTACCCCGCGGCGCCCACAGCCAAGTTTCTCGCCCCGAGCGAAACGCCTGCCCTGGCCATCAGCCACGCTCCGACCGCGAACGTGATTGCACCGGCGGCCGCGTACGCACGGGGAAGCGCGAGCGGCCCGGAACCCGCCGCGGCAAACCCCGCGTAGCAGACCGCAAGGGCTACCGGCTGCACGACACCAATCCGGAACCAGAGGCTCGCGCCGGCCAGGGGAAGGGAACCGAGCGACACCGCCTGCAAACAAACACGACCGAATTCCCCGACCAGCGTGTAGGACATCATCGCGCGCGCCGGATCGAATCGGCTCGAGTAGAGAAGATGGAGAAGCGGGGCTGCGGCCACCATCGCAAACGCGAGGGCGAGAGACGCCGCGCCCACCAGCGGAACCCACTGCTTCCGCGTGTATGCCTGGATCCCCGTGACGCCCCCAGCGGCGCTGATCTTGCCGAAGGCGTACGAGGCAAGGTAGGCGTAGAACAGCGCGCCGACCATTTGGCTCAGGGCAAGCGCCGCCTGAAGTAGCCCGTTCGCGTCCGCGCCATGGGTACGCACCACGTGCGCGCGAAGGGCGAGGAGCACGCCCTGATCGAGCACGGGTAGCGCGAGCGCAGCTCCCGAGACGCTCAGGAGGGCCTTCGCCTCGCGGCGATCGAAGAGCGACTTCGGTCGGGGCCCGAGCGCTTCGGGGTATCGCCGCTTGTGAACCCACAGCATGACGGCCGTCCCGACCGGATAAAGCACCGCCGCCGCGACGGTCGCACCGACGAGCCCGAACCGTGGCACGAGCGCGAACGTTAGTACGGTCGCCGCACCCGCGCCTCCGACGACGAACGCGATCGGTGCGCGTACGTCTGACCGTCCGGCACAAAGCCCCTGCGCCACTCCGAATAGCCCGACGCCGACCAATCCGAACGCGGAGACGCCGATCAGGGCGGCGTGCTCCGTCGTCCCGAGGAGAAGCGCGGAAATACGATCGGCAAACGCGAGAACGAGGAGTGCCGCCGGGATCGAGGTGGCGAAGACGAGCGCGAAGGCAGTCGTCGTACTTCGCCTCGCCGCCTCGTCATCTCCTCGTCCCGCCGCGGCGGCCACGGAGCGCGTCAGAGGAAGGCCCAGTCCGAGCCCGATCAGGGCCCCGAACCACGACTGAGACGCGACGACCTGCGAGAGGATTCCGAGACCGGACGTCTCGAGATGGGTCGCGAGCCACTTGTTCCGTACGACGCCCGCGAGGGCTCCCAAGATCGTCCCGCCCGCGCCCGCGGCGAAGCGGACGAACCGGTCACGCCACAGGGAGACGCGCGGAGAAGGCATGGGGGTGGAGTCTCGGCGGGCGGGCGGCGGGTGTCAACGGCGGGTGTGCTATCGTACGCGGCGCGCCATGGACGACGAACCTCAGAGGGGCGCGCCCTCATCCTCCGCGGAGGCGCCGCTCGTCACGATCCTCCTCGCGACCCGGGATGGGGCGCGCTTTCTTCCCGAGGCCCTCGATGGGATCGACGGCCAGTCCTACCGGCCGCTCGAGCTCGTGGCCGTCGACGACGGATCGACCGACGCGACGGGCGAAATTCTCCGTGCCTTCGCCTCCGACCACGCTTGGGTTCGACTGCTTCGAACGGAGGGCGTCGGCGCGGCCCAAGCGCGTGCGATCGCCTTCGAATCGGCGCGCGGCGCCTTGATCGCGATCCACGACGACGACGACTGGTCCCGTCACGATCGGATCGAGCGGCAGGTGGCGTACCTCGCCGAGCATCCCGACGTCGGCGTCGTGGGCTCGGCCGCGGAGATCATGGACGCGCAGGGCACGGTGCTCGCGCCTTATCGCGTGCCGCTCGAGGAAGCCCAAATCCAGCGCGTGGTCAAGCGCGCGTCTCCCTTCGTCCACGGCTCGGTCCTCCTGCGGCGCGAAGCCTACGAAGAGTCGGGCGGCTTTCGCGCTCCGTTTCGCTGCGCCGAGGACTACGACCTCTTTCTGCGCATTCCCAAGCGCTTCGCGTTCGCCAATCT
Source organism: Candidatus Eiseniibacteriota bacterium (assembly GCA_035275245.1). Classification (GTDB taxonomy): domain Bacteria; phylum Eisenbacteria; class RBG-16-71-46; order SZUA-252; family SZUA-252; genus DASQJL01. The sequence continues at coordinate 1,230 of DATEND010000146.1, read as the reverse complement.
GCCCGAGCCGCTTTATCGGTGGCGGCTCCACGGCGGCAATTCGTTCATGCGCCAGCGCGAGAAGCACATCGAGTACCAGGCGATCGCGCGGGCGTTCGCGGCCGAGCGCGACGAGCGGGGGTCGGACTCTGCGGACCTTCTCGCATCGTCCCCGGACCTCGAGGCGTTTCGCCGCTCCTACGCCCGAGCGGGGCAGCTTGCGATCTTCCGCGGCGACGGATACATCCGTGAGGGCCGGACGCCCGAGGGCCGCGGCGCGCTGGGACGTGCGTTCCGGGATCCGCGGCATTTCGTGCCCGCCCTCTCCTGGTGGATCGTCTCGTGGCTCGTTGAGGCATCGCCGCGCGGTCGCCGGCAGCGCGCCGTGCGCGAAGCGGCCGCGGCCAAAGCGGCGGGGCTCGAGGAACCATGAAGGTTCTTCTCCACGCCGGGCTCGACATCTCGCTTCCCGGGGGCGTCGAGACCCATCTCCGCGAGCTCGCGCGGTGCCTCACGGCGCGGGGACACGACGTCGATCTTCTCGCCCGCCCCGTGCCGTTTCCCCCGTTTCGCACGCTCGCGGACTTCGACCCATCGCGCTACGACGTGATCCACGATCACGGGAGCGAATGGCCGCCCGGACTCGACGTCGGCGACCGCTACGTCCGCACGCTTCACTTCTGCGTCGCGGCGAAGATGGACACGTACGTTCGCCTAGGGCGGCTGAGGACGCTCGTCAATCCCGCGAACTGGCGCGCCCGCGCACGGGAGCGCGCCGCGATCCGGCGTCGCGGCCGCGTGATCGCCGTATCGGCGCGCGTACGCGAGGAGTTCGCGCGTCACCACGACCTCGATCCCGCGCGCGCGGTCGTCATCTCGAACGGCGTCACGTTCGCGAAGCCCGTTCAGGGGCGCGTCGCGTGGCGCGCCGCCCACGGGATCGCGCCCGATGCGCCCGTCCTCCTCACGATCGGGCGAAGCGACTTCGTGAAGGGCTACGCGCTCCTCGCGCGGGCGTGGGAACGCGTCCGCGCCCGGGTCCCGAACGCGCTCTGGGTCGTGGCCGGCGGCGCCGCCCACGAGACACTGCCGGGCCGCCTCACCACGGGATCGATCCCGCGCGCCGACGTCCTCGAATGGATCGGCGCGGCGGACGTGGGCGCCCTCCCGTCCTACTACGAGGGGTGCAGCGTGGCCCTCCTCGAGATGCTCGCGGGCGGCCTTCCCTCGCTGGCCCACGACGTCGGAAAC